>JAJQFK010000263.1:4414-8550 GCA_021201175.1 Candidatus Gastranaerophilales bacterium
ATTTAATTATATACCAATATAGTATTTAGTCCAGTTCATTACAATTTTGACTATGAAAAAATTTCCATGATAATTAAATTTTTTATAATATAATGGAATAAAAGATGTCCGAGAAGAAATTCGGGCGGCACCGGATTAATAGAGGTAATTATGAGTATACAAGCGCCAAAAGGAACTAAAGATATACTTCCTGATGAAATTGAAAACTGGCATAATATAGAAAAAACAGCAGAAGATGTTTTTAGCAGAGCTAATTTTAAAGAAATAAGAACTCCTATTTTTGAAGATACAAGTTTATTTGAAAGAGGGGTCGGAGATACAACTGACATAGTCAATAAAGAGATGTACACATTCATAAAGAGTGACAGGAGTCTGACATTGCGCCCCGAAAATACGGCAGGTGTAGTAAGGGCATATCTTGAGCATAATATGTACAGAATCAGTCCGCCTGTCAAATTATGGTATAAAGGACCAATGTTTAGATATGAACGACCGCAAGCGGGACGGCAAAGACAATTTCATCAAATAGGTGTTGAAATGTTTGGTGTTCAGGATGCTTCGGCAGATGCTGAGTGTATTTCTCTTGCGGTTGAATTTTTAAAAAGACTCGGATTAAATGATTTAACTGTAGAAATAAATTCACTCGGCTGCAATAAGTGCAGAGCGGAATATAAAGAAAATTTGAAAAAGGCGATTGCCCCTTTTCTTGACGGATTGTGCGATGACTGTAAAAACAGATACGAAAAGAATCCGCTAAGAATTCTTGACTGCAAAAATGAAACCTGCAACAGACTTTTTGAAGAATATAAACTAAAAGATTCTGTTTCCGGAGTTAAGTTGTGCGATGAATGTTCAGACCACTATACAAATTTGAAAAAATATCTTGATATTTTAAATATAAAGTATGTTGAAAATACATTTTTAGTTCGCGGTTTAGATTATTACACAAAAACAGTATTTGAAATTAAGTCAAATTCTTTAGGCTCACAGAATGCAGTATGCGGCGGCGGAAGATATGACGGGCTAGTTGAAACATTATCGGGACCTTCGACACCTGCTGTCGGATGGGCAATGGGTGTTGAAAGGTTAAATGCATTAATCCCAAAAACTGAACCGGAAAAAATTGATTTTTATGTAGTATCTTCAAATAAACAAGAAGCTGTTAAACTGACAGCCGATTTAAGAAACAACGGTTACATCTGTGAGTTTGATTATAATTCTAAAAAATTCTCAAAACAGCTTGAAAAGGCTGCAAAAATTGCCAAAAAAGCAATAATTATAGGGGAAGATGAATTGAATAATAACTACTTAACTGTTAAGGATTTGAATACGGGAATTCAAATAAAATCAACATTTGAACAGATTTTAAAATCATAAAAAAATATGTTTGACGGCATGCAATTCCTCAAAAGATACACCTGCTTCCAGCAATTCTTCCGGAGTAATGCCGAAAAGTGTAATAAATTTTTGAGTTTCTTCATTGATATTTGAAGCCTTTATATCCTTGTATATTTGCAGAATAATTTCTTGACGTCTGAAACTGACGCCTTTTGTTGACGTATTTTTATTGAAAATTCTCTTTTTTGATTTTCCCATTCTAAAAACTTTCCACTATAATTTTATATATAACGATATGTGTTTACAAGTTTTTATAAATTAATTTTATATTAACAATTGTAAAAATTTTAAATTTAAAGGTTTAAATAAGGCAAAATAAAATCTTTACCGTGTTTATTCTGAGAGTAAAATACTGATATACAAAAGGAGAATTTTATAATGAAAATTAACAGTATTAATCCGTATATGTCGGCATTTAAAGCAAGAAATACTGATAACAAAAATAATGAAGAAGAAAAAGATAAAAAATATGCAGCAGTACCTGTGTTATTAAAAAGCAATGAAGAAGAAAAGCAGTTAAATAAAAGACGCGCAATCATGATGCTTCTTGCAATGCTTTCAACTGCTCCTGTTGTATCATGCTCTGTATCTTCACTAAATAACAAGACACAACAAGTAGAACAAACTGTTGAGGATACATCAGGCTTAATTGACACCGAAGCTGATTCTTTAAAAATAACTCCTAATGATATAACGGCTTCCGGCATGGCTATATCAGAATTTTATTTCAATAATTCAGCAGGTGAAGTTGAAATAAGACCGGATGAAGATTTAATCAGAAATGAAAACGGCACAATAATAGTAACTATTACAAAGAAAAAGAGCGAAAGAGATGATGAAGGAAATACTCTGAATGAAATAATCGACAAAGTTTATTCCGACTATCTTGTAACTGTTGATGAAGAAGATAAAACATCAATAGTAAATAAAATTATGGATGAGATAGTACAATCAAATCCTTCTTTATCAAAATATATAGAAAAAGAATTAGGTGATGAAGCTGATAATTATGAAAAAATCGGCAGCTTAAATTTGTATAACGGTACATCAAGCAAAGATGAAACCTTTGATACAAGATTATTAACCATGCCGACTTCAATTGTATATCAAGTACAAGGAGAAGAACCCGAAAATACATCATATACTAAAAAACAATTATCATATTCTCCAAGAACATCAACTGCTGATATAGTTGATGAAGAAGGTACACTTCAAAGAGGACAATATTCATCATTTTCGGATTTAATATATGATGAATATCAGTCTGATGATTGGCATCTTTCTGATGAAGCTTATAGAGATATTTTATATGCGATTGTTAATGATCCCCGAAATGCAGAAATTTTTGAACGTTTAATCGATAAAATGAATTTTAATGCCATTATTGAAACAGATAATGTAAATGATATTACAAGAACATTAGATGAAAACATTGAAAAAGAAGTAACAAATATAGTTCTTCCCGAAGTAACAACATATAGATCGCAAGATACAAATACAGTATTATATGCAGGAGATAAAAGAGGTATTATTTATCAGATATCACCTGCAGAAACCGGAGAAGGTCAAAGTGACAGAATAATAACACTTTCGGACAAATCAGACAAGCAGCAGGAAGGCGATGTGTACTCATTAAAAGATACACTTCAATTTTATTTTTCACCTGACGGCAACGGAAGATTTGCACAAGTAGATGACGGTGAATTAAGCCTCAACGAAGATGCGCAATATTCAAGCGAGTTTGCAGACGGCATAATGAAACAGATAGTCTATGCAAACTTGGGTATTTTTACCGCAGAATATGAAGATGAAAACGGAATCCACGAATATGGTGTATTTGATGTTGATCCGGAATATGATACAACTGATAAATCTCTTGAAGAAATAATTAAGAATTCTAAAATAAATGAATCAAGAATGAGAAACTATAGCTTCATAGATGAAGACGGTAATTCAAAATTCATAGATGGTGTAAAGTTATATTTACCTCAATTTAACTATAGAATAAACGACTGTAAGATATCAGTATGCGGTGCAGGTTATTCTGTTTCAGTGCCTGATTGTAATGCAAAAAATCCGGCACCTGAATGCGGCGTAAGACCAGATAAACCTGTATGTCCGGATCCTGAATATACAACAGAAGAAACAACTATAGAGGATTCAACAGAAGAAACCACAGAATCAGATAACGAAACTTCTACAGAAAAAGCTAGTGAAACAACGACAAGCAAATCACACACAAAAGAAACAACAACTGATTCTGATACAGAAGCAACAACTTCTGATGCAACAACAGAAACAACAACAAAAAAACACAGCAGCGGCGGCGGAAGCAGTCATAGAACAACGACAACCACGGAAGCGACAACAGAAAGTACAACTGAAACAACAACAGAAGATTCAACAGAATCTACCACGGAAGAAACAACTGAAACTACAACAGAAGATTCAGATAATAACGATGGTAGAACAACAGAATCTACAACGGAATCTACAACTGAAACAACAACTTCCGATGCAACAACTGAAACAACAACAGAGACCCCGGGAGGAGGAGGCGGCGGACACCACCATCCGACAACTGAAACAACAACAGAATCAACTACGGAATCTACTACAGAGTCCACAACGGAAAGTACAACAGAACCGACAACGGAATCTACAACCGAATCGACTACTGAACCAACAACAGAGTCCTCAACAGAAAGTACAACAGAGCCGACAACGGAATCTACTAC
>JAJQFK010000187.1 GCA_021201175.1 Candidatus Gastranaerophilales bacterium
GAATAAGAAGGAATACTTATTAATAAATATATTATAAAAAATAGTAATACCTTTTTCATAATTTAATTTTGGATTAAAAATTGTATAATTTCAACCATAGAAAAGTTTTATTATTTTATCCGTAAAAATATTGTTAAAAATCCTTTTTAGATATATAATATCTAAAAAATATATCAAATGTTAAGTTTTGTAAAAACGAATTTTTGTGGCTAAAACATAATAACAACAATGATTTCGAGAAAATAAAAAATAAAAAAATAAAAAAAATCATATATAATCTAAAATTAACTAGCAAAAAAAATTTAATTCAGGGTTTAGAATATAATGCATATAGACACGGGAGAAATAAAATGACTGAAATAAATAATAATAATATATCAAAATACAGTGCAGGTGCAGATAGGATTGCACAGCCGCAAGCGGGAAAAGATGTACTAAGCATTAATATACCTAAAGAACCGGAATTAATTACAAATTATGTTCAGGATACCGGAGTTCTCGGAAGATCTCAAATAGTAAATCCGAAAGGCTCTGATATAACTAAAAGTGTAAATGAAGCAGTTAACCTCGCGAATAATAATCACGTTTTAATGTCGTGCAGCGAAACAATATTTAATAAAACATATGAAGATGCCCTTAGGAGAGGACTAAGTTCACAAGATGCATATACAACGGCATTAATGGCAGAAGAAGAATTTATGAAAATGGGGCAGTCTGCGTAATATAATTATTTAGCTAATAAAAACGGAATATTTTCTTCCGGAAGATACATCTGAAAACTTCCTAATGCTGTTGTGTTGCATGGTGTTTTTTCTCTATCTGCTTTTTCAATTGCTTTTAAGATGAATTTATTAAAATATCGTTTGGAATCTTCATACATTAACGGTCTGAATCCCATTTTAAAATGAAATCCGTGAGAATTATATGCGGCAAGTAATACGGTTCTGCCTCCAAATCCGGCTTCCCGGCTTCTTAATACTGCTAACTTTTGAAGTTGAGTTCCGATTCCGGAATATTTATCATTGTCATAAGACTTTAATTCTGTAACAAAAATCGCGCCATTATCTAAATACTTGTTTTTATTTTTTGTTATTGATTTTGGGGGGATGGTTTCAATTATTGAATAACCAAGCGTTTTTCCGTCAGAATCTAACAAGCTTAAACGTTCTATGTTATTGTTAATGTTTTCTGTTTTGACATTTGCCTCAACATCTTCTCCTGATTTAGTTTTGATAAATACTTTTTCAGGAAATTTTATTTCTTTTTCTTCTTTATTTGAAAGTTCAAATTTATCAGTAGTTTGCGGGTTATTCATTTTTATATTTTGTTTACCGAAATTTATAGCATTACTGAAACGGTTAACATTTATAATATTCATAAAAGACTTCCTTTTTTAATTAATTTGATATAATATTTTTAAAATTATCAAAATTCAAAGTAAATAATTTTGTAGTTAATACAAAACAAAAAGAAAAAAAAATTGCTAAAACGGGAATAAGGAAAGAAAACAAATGAGCATAAGATTTAACAATAGAAAAAATGATGAACTAAGAGAAATAAAAATAACAAAAGATTATACCAAACATGCATTAGGCTCTGTTTTAATTGAATTTGGAGATACAAAGGTAATAGTAACGGCATCTGTAGAAGACGGCAGACCAAAATGGATGGATAAATCTGACCAAAGAGGCTGGATTACGGCTGAATATTCTTTATTACCCTCATCTACTCACACAAGATGCCAGCGTGAAAGAACAAAAATATCAGGAAGAACTCAGGAAATTCAAAGATTAATCGGCAGAAGTCTGCGTTCATGTGTAGATTTAGAAAAACTCGGCGATAGAACTGTTACTATAGACGCTGATGTAATTCAAGCCGATGGCGGTACTCGTTGTGCTTCAATTTGCGGCGGATTTATTGCAATGAATACGGCATTTGAAAAACTCATCCAACAGGGGATTTTATTACGGAATCCTATTATTGAACCCATTGCGGCTGTTTCGGTCGGAATAATTGACTCGGATATAAGGCTCGATTTAGATTATAATGAAGATTCCCATGCGCAGGCTGACAGTAATATTGTTATGACAAAATCCTCGAAAATAATTGAATTTCAAATAACCGCCGAAGGTAATCCTTTTGAAAAAGAAAAACTGGATAAAATATATAATATGGCAGATACCGCAATACAAAAAATTATCTCTTTATATTGATTTCAAGGCGAAAAATGCGCTCGACACCGGATTATGTACAATATTGTTGGTCAAAACCCCGACTTACTGCGGACAAAACGAAAACGCGACAGTTTTCGGACATACTTTTTCCCTCCCCTATTGAGTTTCGAGCAATTTTTTATATAATTCTTTTTGTTTCTCTGATATTACAGCGGGTATATTAATAACAATCTTAACGTTCAAATAGCCGAAGCCGCCGTTTTTTTTAGGCAATCCCAAATCTTTTAATCTTAAAATTTTTCCGTACCTTGTTTCCGGCGGGATTTTAATCCCGATAGTTCCATGCAGAGTTTGAATATCTTTTTTACATCCGAGTACTGCTTGTGCGGGTGTAATTTCAATTTGTTTTGTGATATTTTCAGCATCTATATCGTATTCGGAGTCTTTAAATTTGATAATAAAATAAAGGTCGCCTTTTCTGCCATAGGAATCAGTTTTGCCTTCTCCTTTTAATCTGATTTTTTGACCCTCTTTTACACCTTTTGGTATTTTTACCGTAAGGTTTCTTGTTTTGCTTAAAATTCCCGTACCGCCGCATTCAGAACATACAGAACCGGCACCGGAACATTTCATGCATTTTTCAAAGGTATTCATTTTAACATTAACCGGTTTATCCTGAAATAAGTCTTTTGCAGTAAGATTCAATTCCTGCGTTATATCAAGATTTTCCTCTACAGCGCCGGTGGAAGTCTTAGCGGAAGCAGAATGAGGCTGTTGTTGAAAATTATTAAATATATCATCATAAGAAAAAGATTGCGAATTTCTTCTTGAAGAACGCTGTGTTCTTGAGGCGGTTCCGCCTCCCATTAAATCACCAAATATGGAACTAAAAAAGTCCGAAAAATCTCCCATATTAGAAAAACTCTGGCTGTAACCTCCGCCTTGATTAAAATTAAACCCTTCAAATCCTGGAGGAGGTGTAAAATTTGCGCCTTGCTGCCAGTTCGCTCCAAGACTGTCATATCTGCTCTTTTTTTCTTTATCGGATAAAACTTCATACGCCTCGTTTATATCTTTAAACTTATTGACTGCCTCCGGAGATTTATTTACATCAGGATGGTACTGCTTTGCAAGTTTTCTGTATGCAGACTTTATTTTCGCTTCCGTTGCATCTCTTTCTACGCCCAGTATTTTATAATAATCTTTGTATTCCATTGTAAATATCTCCTTATATACTATAATAATATAAAACATAACACTAAATGTTATATTTAATATTTTTTTAATTATGTTAAAATTTAGTTAACAAAATAATTAGTTTCTACTATTATAGATATATGAATAAATTTTTGGGGATATTAGTTTCATTATTCTTTTTGTGTCAGTCTTGTGTATTTGCTGATACGATTCATACTATAACAAATGCGGATATTAATGATAAATTACACCCGATTAAAAATGAAAATCCGCAGATAACATACAGTTATAAAACACAAGAAATACCGGCAAATATGTTTAATGAAAGAGTCTTAAATTTTGCATTAAATCCGCAAAATGCATTCAGAACAAGACCCGACGGAATTATTTATCAGGAAAGCCAAATAAGTGTAGATTCTATAAACCCCAAAAGGCAAGGCGCAGAAACCGCATCTTATTATCCGGGATTGAGAGGACCTAATCAATTAATCGTTTATACTCCCGCTTACGGACTTCGTACAGGAACCAATGAATACGGCACAGAAGCCATAGTTGAAAATAATATGGTAGTTAGGCTTAACGGCGCCGATTCCGTTATTCCAAAAAACGGTTTTGTTATTTCCGGTCACGGAAAAGCTAAAACTTGGATTCTAAAAAATATTCAAGTCGGTTCTAAAGTATATATAGATTATTCTTTGAATACTATTAATGTATTTTTGACTCCGGAAAGCCTTATTTATGCAGCTAATGAAAAGGTGAAAGAAGTTAGCGGAATTATCGATTATTATAAACAATCAGATTCCTTTTATGATTCAAAAAAAGCAGATTCCTGCATCGATGATTCAAAACAATCACTGAAAAAAGCTGAAAGAAAACCCGAAAAAACACAATCTTATATCAATGACGCAATGTCCTCTCTGGATGATGCGATTAAAAACGCTATTCCATATAATAATGTAGAACTTAAAGGTGTCTGGGTCAGACCTGTAGAAACTGATGAAAACCAGATTGAAAAAACTGTTGAACGCATTTATAAAGCAGGAATAACCGATATATTCCTTGAAACATATTTCCACGGAAAAACAATCTACCCCAGTGACTATTTGCGAAAACAAGGAGTTATTTACCAGAGAAAAGAATTTGAAGGATTTGACCCGTTAGCGGTTTGGATTAAGGAAGCGCATAAACGAAATATGAAACTTCATATCTGGTTTGAAAGTTTTTACGTCGGCAATGATAATCCAAAAACTACACCTAACCACGTATTAAGCGTATATCCTTTATGGGCGAACAAGAGATTTATGAATTATGATTCTTTAGAACCGGTTCCGTCTTTGTCTGAACACAACGGATATTTTTTAGATCCGGCAAATCCGCAGGTTAGAGATTATATTCTTAATATCCTCAATGAAATAATAGAAAACTATAAACCGGACGGAATCAACCTTGATTATATCAGATATCCCCAGACGGTTGACTCATCATATTCAAACTATTCCGTTACAAATTGGGGCTATACAAATTATGCAAGGAACGAATTTAAATCTATTTACGGAATTGACCCCATAGATATAAAATATGGTACCGGAGATTGGGAACTGTGGGCAGAATACAGGCAAAATAAGATTTCTGAATTTGTATTTGAAGTGCAAAAAATGACTAAACCTAATAATATACTGTTAACTGCCGTAATTTTTCCGGATTTAAGGAAATGTAAAGTCACAAAGATGCAAAATTGGAAAACATGGTCAATAAATAAATATGTTGACGGTTTTACCCCCTTAATATTGACCGGTGATAAAAATACCGCAAATATTTTGCTTACCGATGTAGTTAAAAATACTGCCTCATGGACAAAAATCTACCCCGGACTTTTTGTAACATTTATGGGCGGTCCGTTTGAAGATTTGCTTTTACAAATTCAAAAGACCCGTGAATTTAAAACAATGGGCAGTATAATTTTTGATTATGCTCATCTTGATGATATATATATCGACGCTTTGAAAACAAGAGTTTTTAATAGTTCTTATGACTCTAAAGAAACTCAATACAAAAAAACATCTGAAAATTATAAACCGGAACTTAGAATACAAGATAAAAAATCAAAAAAGAAAAAACGGAGAAACAACAATGACAATGATTAATTTTACAAAAATGCACGGACTCGGAAATGATTTTGTTGTTTTGGATTATGAAGAATACAAAAATTCAGCCAAAACTCCGCAGGAACTTGCTGTTATACTTTGTGACAGACATTTCGGAATCGGAGCTGACGGACTTATTATAATAAATCCGAATGTAAAAAATGCCGATATCGGATGGATTTTTTATAATGCAGACGGTTCCTCCGCTCAAATGTGCGGTAATGGAATCAGATGTTTTGCGAAATACGTTTATTCTAAAGGTTTAATCACAAAAAAAGAGTTCTCCGTTGATACAAAAGCCGGAATTATAGTTCCTAAAATACTGGAAAATGGTTATGTAAAAGTTAATATGTCCAAACCTATTTTTGAACCTTCCTTGATTCCGGTGAATGTAAAGAACAATTTGAATTTTGAAATTAAAGTTTCAGACAAAACTTTTAAGGCAAATGCAGTAAGTATGGGGAATCCTCATTGCATAATAATAACAGATGAGAACACAAAAGAACTGGCATTAAAATACGGCAGAGAAATTGAACACAACAGCTTATTCCCTGAAAAAACAAATGTAGAATTTATAAAAATTTTATCCCGCAATGAAATAAATCTTGATGTTTGGGAAAGAGGCTGTGCAATCACACTTGCCTGCGGAACAGGTGCTTGTGCAAGTGTAACTGCAGCTATATTAAACGGTTATTGTGACAAAAAAGTCAAGGTTAATCTTCCCGGCGGGTCATTAATTATTGAATGGAACGGAAATGTTGAAGATACAAATCACGACATATTTATGTCCGGTTCGGCTGAATTTTCGTTTATCGGAAAAATCGAAATATAGTTCGTTGTTAAAATCAAATTTTTACAATCAAATTGCCGTAATAGCTAAAATACTATTTTACTGAAATCAGCAATTTTTGTATATTTTTGTTTAACAACATTAAGCAAACTTAGTCTGTTTTGTTTTATTTTTTCATCTTTATCCATCACCAGAACTTTATCAAAAAATTCTGTAATAAAAGGAATAATATTAAAGAGTTTTTCTTCAAGTTCTACATAAGAAAGTTTACTTTCATCAATATTTTTAACCTCATTCCAAAGACTTTTTTCGGCAGGACTATTAAATAAATCCGAATCTACACCGGAAAAACTTTTTTCATTTTTAATCAGTCTAATTATTCTGTTAACAGCTTCATGAAACTTTGAATAATTTTCTCTTTTAACCATATCTGAAACTATGTTTAATCTAAGGATAAAATCTTTTAAATCCGACAAAACATCTTTTTCACTTATGCAGGCTTCAAGAACATCGTGAGAATATTTATCAGATAAAAATATAACTAACCTTTGGTCAAAGAAATCTTTAACAGTATTAAAAAGTTTATCTTTATCCTCAATATTGACAGGCATTAGTTCAATAGACTGCATAAATAATTGCGAGAGATTAATATTTAAATTTTTGTGCAAAACGGTTTTTAATATACCCAGTGCAGCACGTCTTACCCCTAAAGGATCTTGAGAACCCGAAATTTTTCTGCCTTCCGCAAAAACAGTAACTACGGTGTCAATCTTATCGGCAATACCCACAACTTGACCTTCAATTGAAGATGCTGTTTCGGAATCGGCATTAAGCGGGAAATAGTGTTCCTTAATTCCGTCGGCAACAACCTGCAATTCACCGCTTCTTAAAGCATAATCAGCCCCTATATATCCTTGGAGTTCTGTAAATTCAAAAACTAACTTTGTCACTAAATCAGCCTTACACAATTCGGCTGTTCTTTTTATTGTATCGAAAGGAACATTGAGTTGTTTGGCAATAGCCTCTGACAGCGTAATAATCCTAAGAGTCTTATCATAAACAGAACCGAATCCTTTTTGAAACGTTACCCCTTTCAGGTCATTAATATAATCTTTTAGCGGTTTTTGAGTATCTTCCTGTACAAAAAATACGGCATCTTCCAGTCGTGCTGTTACTACTCTTTCATTTCCGGCTTTTATATTTTCAAAGGTACTGCCGGTATAGTTGCTCATTGTTATAAATTTGTTTAGCAATTTCCCGTCCTTGTATAAGGGGAAATATCTTTGATGAACAGCCATAACTGTAACGGCAACTTTTTCCGGAATCTGCAAATATTTCTCATCAAAAGAACATATAACCGGTACCGGCCATTCGGTAATAAATGTAACTTCTTCAAGAAGTTCATCATCTATAACAATTTGAGCATTAATTTCTTTAGCTTTTTCTTTTGCAAGCCGTATTATAGTCTGCTTCCTCTTTTCCGCATCAGCAATTACATTTGCTTTTTCAAGTGATTCTAAATAGCTGTCGGGATTATTTATTTTGACATCTGTTTGTGAAAAACGATGACCGCGTGAAATGTTGGAGGATTTAACATTTGCAAGTTCAAATTCTACTATTTCATTATTAAAAATAGAAACAATCCACCTTATAGGTCGTTGAAACTTTATATCAAGGTCTGCCCAACGCATAAAATGTGTTCCTTTTAATTTTAAAATAATCTCCGGAACAATAACTTTTAATATATCTTTTACATTTTGACCTTTTTGCTCAATTTCAGCCCAAACATAATTGTCTTTCTTATATAAATTTTCAGGTGAAATACCTATTTTATTAGCAAAACCTGTCGCAGCCTTAGAAAGATTTCCGTTTTCATCATAAGCAATAGAAATAATAGGACCTTTAAAAACCTTTTTTGTATTCTTTTGCTGTTCCGGTAAATCTTCAATTATAACCGCAAGCCTTCTTGGAGTAGCATATACTTTTATATCAGCAAAATTAATACTATATTCTGTTAATGATTTCGTAAATTCTTCTTTTAACTGGTTCATTGCAGACGGAATAAACTTATATGCAAGTTCTTCCGTTCCTATTTCTAATAAATACTTATTCATAAAAAGCCTCATTATTAAATGTGATTAAGTAAATTTTATTATAAAAAAATAAATATTGCATTTTTTTTTTTTTAGAAAAAAATTTTATTGAAGTTTGGATCGTAGCGAAGGAT
>JAJQFK010000158.1 GCA_021201175.1 Candidatus Gastranaerophilales bacterium
CAGTTTATCTGTGTTTAAAAAAAGTTTTCTTAGTATTCCGAATTTAATAAAAAATACAATGATTGCTTTTCGTGCTTTTTCTGTAACTCTTTTAACATCACCTCTCGGGTGGATAGCTCTTGCAATCGGAGCGGTTGTTTTTGTTATCTATAAATACTGGAAACCTATTACAGGATTTTTCAAAGGTGTATGGCAAGGATTGAAAGAGGGTTTAGAACCTTTAATGCCAGTATTTAAAAGAATGGGAGCGGCACTTGAACCTGTAATAAAACCAATCAGGGCAATTATTGAATGGTTTAAGAAGCTAATAAAACCTGTTGAAGATACAGGCGGAGCCGCCGAAAATATGGGTATTCGTTTTGGTAAAGCAATTGCAAATATTATTGTTAAATTTGCTGAAATTATTACAAAAGCATTTGAATGCGGAAGAAAAATTACAGGTATGCTTGCAGAGGGAATTATGGCGGGTCTTGCAAAAGTTAAAAATTGTATTGTCAAAGTCGCTCAGGTTATAAGGGATCATCTTCCGCATTCACCTGCGAAAACAGGACCTTTAAAAGATTTACACAAAGTGAAAATTGTTGAAACAATAGCTTCTGCAATCAAACCAATGCCTTTGATGTCAGCAATGAATAAATCGCTCGGTGTTTTTACAGGCGGATTGAAGGCAAATGCGAGAGGGACAAATTCAACAGCACCGTCATTTGTAATTACATATAATCCGACAATTACAATTTCCGGGGCAGATTCAAAAGAAGAATTTTCAAAACAGCTTAAAAAGCACAAAGATGATATTTTAAGGATTTTTAAACAAGAATGCGAACGGCAGCTTCGGGCGGTTTACTAAAAACGTGATGTAAAAGGATATAAAATGTTTGCACAATTAGGTGATATTAAATTTGAATTAATAACATATTTCAACGGCTTAAATGAATATATATCATACAATTATGCTCAACACGACAGAATTGAAAACAAGCCGATTTTACAATTTTTAGGTAAGAACCTGATTGAAGAAGATATAAAATTAAATTTTCACCGCTCATTCTGTGTGCCGGAAGATGAACTTAAAAACCTTATAGATGCGGCAGATAAAGCAATGCCATTGAAATTTATAAAAGGAAATGGTGAGTATGTAGGAGCATTTATTATTCAAGAAATCAGCAAACTCTTAGAACAAGCAACACCTGATGGCGGCTTAATTTCCATTCAAGTTGACTTAAAACTCAGAGAATACACAGGAAAAATTCCCGAGGATGAGGAAGATAAGGACAAGGGATTTAAAACCAAATGACAGAATACTACACATATATAACTAAAGACAATGACCGTTGGGATAGTATCGCTTATAAATTCTATAAAAATCCGACTTACTATCAAGAAATAATAAAAGCAAATCCCGATGTTGAAATCGAACCTGTGTTAGATGCGGGAATAAAATTAAAAATCCCGGTATTGGAAGAATCGGAAACTATACAATTTGAACTTCCGCCGTGGAAAAAATAAAAAACTTATGTGTACTTTGAAAATTAAATAATTACTGAATAGCTGTTTGTAGTATAATTTAGTCATGATTTCAGAAAACGAACTAATAAAATATGAACCGCTATATAGCGTTGAAAGACTAAAATCTTTTATTTATTCAGATAAGGATACATTAGAAGATATTAAAATGCGATATAACCATAATGTAAAAATATCACAAACGCTCTATCCTGCACTTTGTATTCTTGAGGTTATTTTAAGAAATTCTATAAATACTGCACTTAAGACCAAAATATCAAAAACTTGGCTTGAAGATGAAGTAAAAAACAATACCTTGTTAAAAAAAGACGATTATAAACTTTTAATGTCGGCATATGAAGTTACAAAGAAAGAATGTGCTTCCAATAATAAAACGCTAACAACAGGAAAAATCGTTGCTAATTTAAATTTCGGATTTTGGACAAATCTTTGTATGAAAAAATACAGTGCCGATATTTGGAATAAAAAACAATGTTTTAAATCTGTTTTTATCAATTATCCAAATAAAAGACCTGAAATCTCAATTATTTCACAAAAATTATACGCAATTAGAAAATTGAGAAACAGAGTTTTTCATTATGAACAAATATTTAAGTATCCTAAAAAAACTCTTGCATTATACAATACAATTATAGAAATCCTGTTGTATTTGCCATCAGACGAATTTGATGTCCTAAACAATAATTCTGATTTTCTAAATACGTATAATGAGTTAATAAAATTACAATCATTAGTTTAAATACAGAAAAACCTAGGCATCTATACGGTCAAAGCCGTAGGAAGAAAATCCTAGGTTACTCAATTATATTATGTACTATAATCCCCGATTTGTCAACCCTTGCGACCAATTTAATTAAGATTTAATAAGTTTATTCAGTAATTATTTAATCAAAATTTGAAAGATTAAATAAATGCTAATCCCTATTTTTGAACTATTTTATGAAAAGAAAAATATAACAAAAGACGTTTCTCCTTATGTAACATCTATTGAATATACCGATGTTGAACACGGCGAATCTGATGAGTTGCAGATAATTTTTGAGGATTCAGAGAAACTGTGGCAGGATGCGTGGATTCCGACTAAAGGCGACAGTTTAAGAGCATACATAGGTTATGAAGCAGAAAAACTTTTAATTTAGGCAATGATTCAAGAATTATTATCATAAATGGCGGCAAAGAAAGAATTGATAGTGTTCAAAATGTAATTAATGCTGTGTATGAATTTAATCATAATGAAAATGACATAATTGTATTACACGACGCCGTTCGACCGTTTACTTCTGTTGAAATCTTGAAAAATTGTATTGAAGCTGCAAAAGAATATGGTGCAACCATTGCAACAATTCCAGCCGTTGATACAATGCTTGTAAGTAAAGGCGGTGAATTTTTAGATGATGTTCCCAATAGAAAAACAATCTTGCATGGTCAAGCTCCAGATGGTTTTAAACTTGGAGTATTGAAAAAGGCAATTGAAGAATTAACCCTGGAAGAAAGAAAAATCATCACCGGAACTGCTCAAATTTGTTGCGTAAAAGGCTATAAGGTAAAAGTAATTCAAGGTGATGTAAAAAATATGAAAATTACAGTTGAACAAGATTTAATTCTTGCTGAAAGAATTTATAAACAAGAGGTAGAAAGTCAATGTGTCAAACTATAATAACAAATAATAAAATCATTCAGGAAGATTTGGAATTTAGTGCAAATTGCAAATGCTTTGATATTAATAAGTTGAGAAATAAAACTATATTAATTACCGGAGTAACGGGATTTATAGGTAAACAACTAGTCTTAACGTTGCTGTGTATGAATAAAATGCACGATTTAAATATAAATATTATTGCAATGGCTAGAAATAAATCCAAAGTTGAAAATCTTTTTTCCAGTGTTTTAAATGATAAAAATCTAAACTTTTGTATCCAAGATATAATAGAAAAAATTAGTATTTCTGGAAATGTTGATTTTATAATCCATTGTGCAAATCCTGTTATATCAAGAGTCTTTGTGGAACAGCCCGTAGAAACAATAGAAGCTATAACTTTGGGTACGAATAATATTTTAAAATTTGCAAAAGAAAAAGGTGTTGAATCAGTTGTTTATTTATCTTCAATGGAAGTATACGGGATAATTGACGTTCCTGCTATTAGAGAAACTGATTACGGATATATTGACCCGCTGAATGTTAGGAGTTCATATTCTGAGGGCAAAAGACTTGCTGAAACTCTTTGTGCTTCATATAGTTCTGAATACAAAGTTCCTGTAAAAATTATCAGATTATCACAAGTTTTTGGTGCAGGACTTGATTATAACGATAGCAGGGTGCTTTCTCAATTTGTCAGAAGTGTTATTGATAAAAAAGATATTGTTCTGCATACTGAAGGTAAAACTGTTTTAACAAATTGCTATATTTCAGATGCAATTAACGGAATATTTACAGTTCTTTTAAATGGACAGAACGGGGAAAGCTATAATCTTGCAAATTCTGAAAATGTTTTTTCAATAAAACAAATTGCTGAATTAATAGTTGAGAATAATCCGAACTCAAAAGTAGTTTTAGACATACAAAATGTCAGTCAATATAGACCTGACACTATATTGAAAATGAATACTGACAAAATATCTTCTTTAGGTTGGACTGCAAAAATCGGCTTAAAAGAGATGATGAATAGAACAATTTCCAGTTATTTGGAAGAAAGGAATGGGATTGGAAAATAAGATTTCTGCTTCATTAATGTGTGCTGACCCTTTTAATTTGGGAGATACCATTTTTTCTCTTGAGAAATATAAAATTGATTACCTGCATATAGATATTATGGATGGGAAATTCGTTCCTAATTTAGGTATTGGCAGCGATTATATAAAGGCTCTGCGTAAACACACTAAACTACCTTTTGATTATCATATTATGGTAAAAGAGCCGGATGCTATTATTAATCTGCTTGATATACGAGAATACGATCTGGTATCTGTCCATTATGAATGTTCCTTTCAAATCCAAAGAACTTTGGAAAATATAAAGAAACATGGTTGCAAAGTAATGATAGCAATAAATCCTGCAACTCCTTTATGTACTTTAGAAGAAGTAATTTATTATATAGATGGCATAAATCTTTTAATGGTAAATCCCGGTTTTGCCGGACAAAACATGGTAGAAAATTGCATGAAAAAGGCTGATAAAGTTGGTCGTATTATTAGAAAGCTTGGTCAATCAGACATTATATTTGAAGCGGATGGAAATATTAGTTTTGAAAATGCAAGAAAATTAAAGAAATATGGAGCAAATTTATTTGTAGGAGGAACTTCAAGTTTATTTTCTTCAAAGAATTTAAAAGAAAATATCTTAAAATTAAGACAAAATATTCAGGAGTAAATTATGAATATTCTCAAAATAATTCGCAATATTTTTTCTGTTTATAATCAAAAATATCATAAAGCAATTTGTATATTTGGCATTAAGATAAAGTTTTTTAATCCGAAAAAATATACACAATATAAAACAACAATTTTAAAAAAATATGCAGAAAAACAAAAATTGAATGATAAAGCCTTTAAGTCCTTATCTGATAGGATAAAAAACCTTGAATCAAGAGGCTTTAAAGTTCAGGATTTAAATAAAGAAATTATTTTATCTAACAAACGCATAAGAATTGCGACTGATAGCTACGCTTGGATAGCACAAGAAGTCTTTTATGATGAATTATATAAACTTCCTAAATCTTTATTAAAGAAAAATACTGAATATTGCGTTCTTGATATAGGTGCAAACAGATGTTATACGGCTTTATATTTTGCAGATAAAAAGTGGTGTAAACGAGTTGATTCATTTGAAATTATGCCACAAACTTTCAAACTAGCACTAAAAAATATAAAATTAAATAATAGATTCCTACAAAATAAAATATATGCATATAATTTAGGATTAGGTTCTGAGAATAAAGAAATAGAAGCTTTATATATTCCTAATCGAGATGGCATTTCAACCTCAAACTTAGAATGGTTAAAGTCTTATGCACCAAATGTTGTTCAAAAAGGAAAACCAACTGAATGCAAAATTGTACAGGCTTCTGTATTTTTGAAAGAGTTAATTGAACAACATAATATCTCAAATATTATATTCAAAATTGATGTTGAAGGGGTGGAATATGATATTTTGCAGGATTTAGCTGATAATTATCCGGAAATTTTTAAAAAAATAGAAATAATGATAGGTGACACCCACTGCGGCTTTGAAAAATTTTTAAAAATAGTAGCTCCATTTAATTTTAAAATTGTTGAAGCAAAACCGGAAACAAACGGTTCTTGCTCATTTATTCTTATTAATAACAGGAAAGGTATATGAAAATTTTAGAAAATAATGAAACAATTAATAACTATATAAAAATTTTTCCTTTTATAAAACCATATTGGAGCAGAGCATTAGTAGCTCTTGGCTTGGCAGTTCCGATAGGCTGCTTAGATGCAGTTATAGCCTTGTCATTAAAACCTTATATGGATATTGTAATGGTTGAAAAAACTATGCAATCGCCTTGGTATATCCCAATTGTAATTGTTGCATTCACTTCGTTGCAGGGAATTTTAAATTACGCATCTACTTACACAAATGACTGGGTGACAATGAAAGTCACTAATGACTTAAAAAAAGCATTGTATAACAAATTAATGCATAAAAGTTCTGTTTATTTTGATACAAAAACTTCAGGGGACAGTCTGAAACGATTTAATAACGATGCTGATACAGCCTGCAACGGTCTGCTCGGTAGCGTAAAGATGATTATTTCAAGGGTATTTTCTTCTATATCGTTAATAGGAGTATTAATATATAATTCTTGGCAATTATCAATCATTGCGATTTGTATGCTTGGGCTTGCAATTATTCCTTTAAGCCAAGTAAAAAATAGAATTAAATCCGTCACGAATAAATCTGAATCTGAAAACGCCGTTGTCATTACGTCATACAACGAGGCATACAACGGAAGTAAAGTGATAAAAGCCTATAATTTGTATAATATCCAAAATTCAAAGTTTGCTAAACAGTTAGACACTCTTTTTAGATTAAGAATTAAAATAACGCAAAGAACCGGAAGTATATCTCCGTTAATGCACGTAATAGTTTCTGTTGGTATTGGTTTCGCAATTGGTTACGGAAGTCATTTGATACAAACCGGAGCGATTTCAAGCGGAAATTTTGTTTCATTTATTACAGCTCTAATTATGCTTTATACTCCGGTTAAGGGTCTAGGCGGAAATGTTAAAGGAATGCAGACCGCTATGTTAGCTTTAGAAAGAGTAATGAAAAATCTTGAAGCTAAGTTATATATTATTGATAAACCTGATGCTCTAACCTTTGAAGGATTAAAGGATAATATTTTTTTTGAAAATGTATCGTTTGAATACAAAAAAGGTGTACCCGTTTTAAAAAACATCAATTTTGTTGTAAATAAGGGTGAAACAATTGCACTTGTCGGAAATTCCGGTGGCGGAAAGTCTACAATAGTGAATCTTATTCCTCATTTTTACAAAATAAAACAAGGAAAAATAAAGATTGACGGCATTGATATTGCCGATTATAAAATAGAATCGCTTAGAAATAATATTTCTATTGTTCTTCAAGATAATTTTTTATTTGCAGGTACTATCAAAGAAAATATTTTAATGGGCAAACCAAATGCAACAGATAAAGAATTAAATACTGCTATTCAGAATGCCTGCTTAGAAGAATTTATCTCAACGTTGGATGATGGTATTGAAACGTATATCGGAGAAAGAGGAGTAATGCTTTCAGGCGGTCAGAAACAAAGAATTGCTATTGCGAGAGCATTTATCAAAAACGCACCTATAGTAATACTTGACGAGGCAACATCTGCATTAGATAATAAATCTGAGGCTATTGTCCAACAGGCTATTGATAATTTAATGAAAGATAAAACTGTATTTGTAATTGCTCACAGACTTTCAACCATTCAAAATGCGGACAAGATTGCAGTTATAAATGAAGGTGAACTTGTTGAGCTCGGGACGCATGACGAGCTGATGAAAATTCAAGACGGACAATACAAGACTCTTTATGAAATGCAGTTCAAAAAACAGGAGGTGAATAGTTAGTGAAAAAAATAGAATTAATTGCTCTATGGTTTGATAATTATAAGTGTTTTGAATCATTGAATAATTCAGGTATACCTTTAAACTTCAAATACGATTGCATATTTGAAGAAGAAGAAGAATTTGAATATTGATATTAAAAAAAATGATAATTACAATATTTTCCCAGATAATTTAAATATTATAACAATTGTTGGCTCTAATGGGTCAGGTAAAACTACTATTTTGAACATGATTAAGGTAATATTAGCAAACCAAATGGAAGATTGCTCAGATGTATCTGAGGAAATTAATAAAAAATCTCAAATTTGTCTTGCTAATAATTTTATATTTCTTGAGTTTAAACAATCCGGTATTCGCAATTTAAAATATTTATGCAGCACAAATGAATTACTATCTGGTGATCAATACTTGGATTTATATTCTTTTTATCTATTTGAGCAGGAATATAAAAAATATTGTGATTCTAATTATGTTCCAACTGCAAAAAATCTTATTTTGTCAGATAGAGAGAAAGGTTATAGGATTTTAAGATTTTATAAACATCTTTTTAAGCTAATCGATGAAGAATCACCTTCTATTGTAAAATTAGAACAGCTTTTCTTTGGAATTCCAATTGCAGGAATTACGCTTATACCAACTCTAATTAAAATTTTAAAGGAACGAAAGAATTTGAATTATAAAGGAAGAAAATAATGAAATTAAATATGACAACAGCACAAAACTCATTTAAATATGGATGGTTATTAAGAGCCGATTTTTATACCTGACCAAATCTATAATATCACAAATAAAATAAGCATTTATGTTTATTAAAAAATGTTATGACTTCCCTTTTTTAATTATTTTTAGCAAGCCAAAACTGGCTTATAATGCAACTTTTTACC
>JAJQFK010000227.1 GCA_021201175.1 Candidatus Gastranaerophilales bacterium
CTTCTAATTCAACAATAATCATAATTAACAATGGAACAGCAGAGGTTTATAAAACTTCCGAATCAAATAAAACCGAAAATACATTGCAAAGTGATGAAAATAGTAATCAACAAACAGATACGGAAACGGATTTATATAAAAATATTCTCGCTATATGTTCTTCGTTGCTAAATGCGGATGATAAAACGCAGAGAGATAATTTAATTGAGTCTTTAAGTAATTTGTTGAATGAAAATGGAATAACAGAAAATGTAACAGAAACAGAAACTGAAACTGAAAATGTAACTGAAAATGTAACTGAAACAGAAGAAGCTGCAACACAAAGTGAAGAAGTGGATTCCGCAACAATTTCACAAATTCAAGCCAATGTAAAAGAAATTATAACCCAACAAAATGAAGCTCTTGAATCATTATATGAAGATTTAGCAAATGCACAAGGTGCTTATGAAAGAACCTCCATCAATGCACAAATATCTGCTTTAAATTTAGAGTATGAAGCTGAACTAGATTACTTAGTTAGTAATTTATATGATATAGATGATAAAGAATATGTGGATGAAATAGTCAGTCAATACAGTCCTACCCTGAAGGACTTATATAATAAATTATCTAATTGTGATGATATTGACGAGCGCGAAGCTTTAAATGCTCAAATACAGGCATTAGAGCAGGAATGTAATGAAAAATTGAATGAAATATTTCAAAATTATCCGTACATAGCAGAGTTATACGATTATTATAATTATAACTATAATAATAATATAGAAACACAAAAAAACGCTATAGAATCTTCTATACAGAAAGAAATTGAATCATTATATGAATCCTTATCAAATGTAACAGATTTTTATGAAAGAAAATCTATAATGGCACAAATAGAAGTATGTTCAAATACATGCACCGGTGAAATATCTGAACTAACAATGCAACTGCGAGGTTCAAGCGGAAACGAATCATATAATCAGTATATATCCTTTGAAAAACAAAAAGCCTCCATTGAATATTCACAAAGTCAAGAACTTATCCAGTTATATACTGATTTGATAAACGCTTCAAGTACAGAATTAAAAACTTACCTTCAAGAAACAATAAAAGAAACTGAGGCAAAATACAATGCCATATTTGCAGAGTTAACTACTTCGGATTAATTAAAACTGTTAAATCACTTTATCAATTAATCCGTACTCAACAGCTTCCTGTGCGGACATATAATTATCACGTTCAGTATCGGCATAAATTTTTTCAATTGTTTGACCGGTATGTTCTGAAAGCAGGGTATTTAATTCTTTTTTCATTCTGAGAATTTCTTTTGCTTCCAGTTCAATATCGCTTGCCTGACCTTTTGCACCGCCCAAAGGTTGATGTATCATAATTCTTGCGCTTGGAAGTGCCATTCTTTTACCTTTAGTGCCGCCGGAAAGCAAGAATGCGCCCATTGAAGCAGCTTCACCAATACATATAGTACTTACATCGGCGCGGATATGTTTCATTGTGTCATAAATCGCCATGCCTGCGGTTATTACACCTCCGGGGCTATTTATGTACATCATAATATCTTTCTCAGGGTTTTCGGAATCCAGAAGAAGAAGCTGTGCTACTACCGAATTTGCTAATTCATCATCTATTTCTTCACCTAAAAATATTATCCTCTCACGAAGCAGTCTTGAAAATATATCAAAAGATTTCTCTCCATTTGAAGAAGATTCAATAACTGTAGGAACATAACTTAATATTGTATTTTTATCCATAAAAACCTCACTGTTCTTTTATATATTATATACAAAATTTTAAAATATATAAATATCTGATAAAATAAAAATATGATAATTGATAATAATTTAATTTCCTATGATTTCATGACTGACTTTAATGGACCGTCGCGCCATTATCCCAATGAATTTTATCCTACGGGTGTTTACGAATCTGATAAAAGAGAATACAAATTTGGACCGGAATCATCAGAATATCCTAATCTTACATTACCTTGCAATTTATATGATGAATACGGCAATTATATTCCCCAAGGCTATTATATGGTTGTACTTACAGAAGATTTAAAATATCTGGAACTATATCAAAGTAATGAAAAAGTTGCCAGAGTTAAAGTAGTTAAAGTTGTTGAAAAAATGTACACCCAAGAGGAACTTGACGAAGAAGCCGAAATTATAAACAGACTCCAAATAGCTCAGACTAAAAAGAAATTAAAAAAAATCCGGGAGGCGGAAGAAGAATTGATTGCCTTTAAGCAAAGGGCAGCTGCTAATGTTTATGCAGATATAGCTGATTCCGGAAAAGGCTACTATATTTTAACATATAACTGCAACGGAAAAAAAGCTTCAGGAATTATTCAAAAGTAGGATTTTAAAACCTAAAATAAATAAAAGGGTTATAGGTGGAACTTGCTATAAACGCTGTTGAAGATATAAGAAGAAAAATAAGCCACAAATTTACAATCGTTTTTAGGATTTTATTTTCTTCCGATTTTTGAAGCATTTTAGAAAATATAGGAGTTGAACATAAAACGGCAACGGCAAGGATTATAATCTCAAACCTGTCTATATAATACGCAAGCGAATAGAGGACATCATGCACTTTTATCATTCCGAACATGTTTTTCAGATATGTAAAAGCATAAGCCATATCATCACTTCTAAATATCACCCAGCCTAATACAAAAATCAGAATCGTATAAATATGTCTAAAAATCTTCTTTGCTCCTGATAAAACTTCATCTTTTTTGCCGATACCTAATATTTTTTCCAAAATTATGAAAAATCCGTTCCAAATACCCCAAATAACAAAATTCCAGGCGGCACCATGCCAGATACCCGTTAATAAAAAGACAATTCCTAAATTCCTTAAAGTTTTTAATAATCCCTTACGATTTCCTCCAAGAGAAATATAAACATAGTTTTTAAACCACGTGGATAATGAAATATGCCATCTTCTCCAAAATTCGGTTATAGATTTTGATATATAAGGATAGTTGAAGTTTTCTAAAAATTTAAAACCAAAGATTAATCCTAAACCGATTGCCATATCGCTGTAGCCCGAAAAATCAAAGAATAGCTGAAAAGAATAACAAATTGCACCAAGCCATGCAATTAAGGGTGAAAATGTATCAGGGGTTTGAGTAAATATTTTATCAGCAACAGAGCCAAGAGTATTTGCTATTATTATTTTTTTAGAAAGACCAATAATAAAGCGTTTTGCACCAAGTGATACTTTATCAAAAGTTACATCTCTATCATCAATTTGAGTTTCAATATCATGATATTTTACGATAGGACCTGCTATAAGCTGCGGGAACAATGAAATATAAAGAGCCAGTTTATAGAAATCTTTTTGTACTTTAACTTCACCCCTATATACATCAATCAAATATGATAATGCCTGAAATGTATAGAAAGATATTCCAATCGGCATTATAACTTCGATTAAGTCTATTTGAGAGTGGAAAATTGAATTAATATTGGCAATTATAAAATCAAAATATTTAAAATATACTAAAAACCCTAAATCAACAATGATTGTTCCTAATAAAGCGGCTTTTTGTTTTCTTTTTGTTTGCCTGAATTTATCAATAAGAATTGCGCCATAGTAATTTACTATAATTGTTACAAGCATTATAGCCAGATATTTAGGTTCGCCCCAAGCGTAGAAAAGTATGCTTGCAATAAGCAAAATTGAATTATGCAGTTCTTTTTTTGTAACAAGATATAATAAACTTACAATCGGTAAAAACACATATAAAAATGTAATTGATGAAAACAGCATTTCTTAGTCCTCGTTTGTTAAATCTTTTAAGAGTGATATTGTATTTACTTGAATACAAAGTAATATTATATCGGGGTTATAATTAAGTATATTTTTTTCATATAATTTTATAAGTTTGTACCTATCAATTTCCGGAACATCCTTTGGTCCATTTATCCTAATATATTTAGTTTCCTTAAATGAATACGGAAATATTTCATCTAAGTTTTCATTGGAACTTGAGCCAATCTGGAGAACTTTTAGGTTTGTACCGTACGGAAACTCAAAGAACTTACCTCTTAAATTTGAACTGTTTTCAATTTTTATTTTTAAATATTTTCTATCTTTATGTGTAAAATAAGTGTATGAGGTATCAAGTATCCTGTCTTTAAATTTATCCGGTATATTGAACAAATTATACGTACAACCATTTCCATACTCTCTGTCAAACTCATATCTTAGTAAATTGTTATGTGATATATTAAAATCCTTAAGATTAACCTCTTTTATATTTGGATAATCTTTTTTCATCTCTTTCATGAGAGCTTTATAGCCTATAAATGAACCCCAATCAGTCCAATGATGGTCTGTTTTGAAAAATACATAATCTTCTTTTGCTGCTTCTGTTAGTTCATCATATGGATAAATAATGGGTATTTCAGTATTCTGCCTGATTTTATCTATTGAATCTCTATAACTGTCAAAATAATCTTTTTTTAAAAACGTATGCTGTACATATAAGTACTGTTTTTCAGGGCAAATTAATACATAAAGCTTAATGTTATTACTTTTACAGAAATTATTAAAATCAATCAAGCCGGCAGATATTTCATCAACCTGTTCATCGGTTAATATTTTAGTCAAAATTTGTCCAAACATCCAGTTTGTCTTTTTATCCCAATAGGATTCATTTGTATAAACATAACGTGTTGAAATACTTATTTTAAATTTCAAATATAGGTTAATAAATAATTTTCTGATACCGAATCTGTCTGAAATCCAGCTTTCAAAATCTTTGCCAAAATTATGGTTTATAGAATTGTCCTCATCAAATAAAGGTTTCCACTGTGCAAGATTTCTGTTTTCCTGCACGGATTTAGTATCCCGATTAATATTTAACATCGGAATGAAAAGAAATGCAGTGCATATTGAAAGGAATACAATATCAAGCCTTGATACATTTTTGTTAATTTTAAAGTCGGCAAGATATGAGGTTAATTTGTAAAATAGTAAAAATGAAAGAATACCTAATATAAGAAATATCTTTAAATCAAATTTTTTTGCCTGCCTTGCAGTTATTCTTTCGGAGTAATCAAGAGTTGCGGTATCACTATTTGAAATTATGATTAAACAGTTGTCTTTTACAACAAGTTTTGCATTATCCGATTTGAATTTTGATAAATCACTAACAGGGTATTTCCCATTCCTGAATGAAAGATTAGATATTTGATATTCAATATTCGGTTCAATTTTGTTTAAAATCAGCCTTAATCTTTTGGGCGGAGTCTTTTGATGAAATGAAATATTATATTTGTTTGTCTTTAGAAGATTAATTTCACTTCCGTTTTCATAAGATTTTGAAAAAGACGGGTCGTCTTTCCTGTTCAAAACAGTTGTAATAATAATCGGATTGTCGGATTGAGATTTAATATCCATTGAAAAAGTTAAGGGACTGAATATAAACCAGTAATTAAAAGTAACAGAAATAACAATTATTGTCAAAACTATAGATATTATTATTCTTTTTTTCATACAATCCTCTAATACACCGTTTTATCTAAAAAGATGTAAAACCTCTACGAAGGAATCATATCACAAACAAAAAAATTTTAATTGTACAAAAGAACGCAAATTCAGGGGGAATACCAGTCTATTAAAATATAGACAACATAAATCTTATCAGCCTTATACACCAAAATAGATAAAATGGTGTATTATTTTTTAAAGTTCAAAACCGCTATAAGATATATCTATTTCGTCCTGAGTAATTCCGATGTACCTCAGTGTTACGGAGGGCGACGAATGGTTTAAAATTTTTTGTAAAAGTGCCAAATTATTATTTTGTTTATAAAAAAAATATCCGAAAGTTTTTCGCATTGTATGTGTACCTGCATTAATATCTATTTTCAATTCTTTGCATGCTTTGTTTAAAAATCTGTAAACTTGCGATCTATCAAGTCTTTTATGTTTTTTTCCGACAAACAAAGGAACTTCATTTTCAAATGAATAAATTTTACTCCGTTCTTCCAAATAAGATTTTATAAGCTTTTGAAGCTTCATGTTTAATGGAAAACGTTTATATTTCCCTGTTTTTTTCTCTTTTAATTCCACATAATTTTTACCGTCCACATCCTCAACATTAAGCCCTAAAATATCCGAGATTCTAAGCCCTGTATTTATTCCTAATGTAAATATTATCCTGTTGCGAGTGCTAACGTGTTCTAAATATTGCTCAATCATTTCAATCTCTTTTTTACTTTTAATTGGTTCTACTAAATTTTTCATACTTTACATTCCTTTCTGCTTAAAATTTTTCTAGCAAACTCCCGGGAAAGGTTTTCACATTAAAAAACGTAATGTAAATAAAATTTTACAAAGTCCGTAATTATAAATTCTTTTGGTTATTTATTTTTTTAATATAAATGATATTATATTAGAAGTTCGTTTTAATAAGGATTTTATATGTATAAACCGACAAGAAATGTATATACAATCAGAATGTGCCCGTATAATGACAATGAACAGCTTGAAAATTTACTAAATTCAATGTCAGAGGACGGTTGGGATATTTATTCAATGCAAGAACTTGAAAATGATGACGGATTTTACTACAACTGCATTTTTATAAAAGAAATTGACAATGAAGATTCCGCTTTAAATGAAAGTTCTGATTTTCTTAACTTTAAATCCCGTATTGAGAGAATTATAAACCCTGAACTTGACCCTTATGAATTATGCATTGATATTCAGAAAAAAATAAAAGATAAACGTCAAAAAATTTCACAGGTTAAAGCTCTCATTGATGATACTTCCGAGGACTCAAGAGCAATTCTTAATGATGAACTGTCAAAACATATAAATGAACTTGAAAGCCTGAAAAAAAAGCTTGCAGATGTCATAAATCCCGATATAATGGAGCAAAAACTCGGCGAACAAAAAATAACCTTATCATTAAGCGAAGAACTTATTGAAATTTTAGATTCCGATAACGAATTTAATATTCTTTCTCAAATTGTTCTTATAAGGCAAAACCTTACAGAAAATTTAGGTTATATAATTCCTAAAATAAAAATAGAAATTGATGACTCGCTTGAAGAAAATGAGTTTGCCGTTAAAATAAGAGGTATTCCCGTAATACATTCTCATGCTTATTGCAATTATAATATGTTTATAAAAAAAGAATTGAATCTTGTTGAATCAATTGAAAATTCTTTTGAAGATATTGATTTAATTACGGAAGAACCCGTTGTTTGGATAGAAGAAATTAAATCCAAAGATTATTGGGCAAAAGGTCTTGATGCTGCCGATTATATTTCAAGAGTTATTGAATACACAGTCATCAGAAACATTGATGATATCTTTGATTATTCCGATATGAACAGATACATTGAAATAGTCGGAAATCAAAATCTGTATCTTGTTGAAAATATTATTCCGGATTATATTTCGGTCGCAGAATTGAAATATATTCTCACAAATTTAATAAAGGAAAGAATTTCAATTAAAGATATTGTTTATATATTTGAAAAAATAAATGACTTTGCGGATGAAACAAACAGAGAGGACTTACTGGCGAGAATAAGAATTTCTTTAGCCGGACAAATAAGCCGTTACTTATGTGTTGAACCGGAACATACTATCTATGCATTTGAACTTTCGGAAGAAAGCTTAAAAGTATTTTCACCGGCTAAATCAAATGAGGAAGTTATCAGAATTGACAGTAAAAAAGTAGAAGAATTGGTATCTAAGTTAAAAGAAAATATACAAAAAACAAATTAT
Source organism: Candidatus Gastranaerophilales bacterium (assembly GCA_021201175.1). Classification (GTDB taxonomy): domain Bacteria; phylum Cyanobacteriota; class Vampirovibrionia; order Gastranaerophilales; family Gastranaerophilaceae; genus Avigastranaerophilus. Next base: position 7,756 of record JAJQFK010000227.1, read on the forward strand.
GATTTAAAAGACATTGTTCTTATTGCGCCAATGAAAATAAGACACATAGTATATCTTGTTTTATCAAGACTTATGCCAAATATAAAAGTTGCGGCGCGGGAAGAATTATTATTTGAATACCGGCTGCAAATTATCGGAAAAATTTAAAACAAATAATCAAATTCAAGATGACCGATTTTTACAACGTCACCCTCTTGAACACCGGCTTCTTTTAATGCTTCAAATACCCCCATTGATTTAAGGATATTTTGAAATCTGTATAATTGTTCCGTGTTGCGTCCGTCGGTCACATTTGCGAGCCTGAATATTTTTCCGCCCTCAACAACAAATGTGTGTTTATCAATCTTATAAACACTGTAAGAACTGTCATCATTATAAACAGCACCCTCATCTTCTTCGACGTCAATATTTATTATTGGCTTTGGAATTTCATCAACTTTCTTTGAAACAAAATGCATAAATTCTGCCAAATTTTCTCCGGTAACTGCCGAAATTAAGAAAACGTCCTGAGAAATTTCTTTGAACTCTTTTAAAAATCTTTCTCTGGTTTCAACATCCAGTGAATCAATTTTATTTAAAGCTACAATCTGATAAACTTTTGAAAGCTGTTCGGAATGTTTTTTTAATTCCGAATTTATAATTTTATAGTTTTCTATTGGATTCTCTTTTGTCAAATCTACCAGATGGATAAGGAATCTGCATCTTTCAACGTGCCTTAAAAATTCATGACCGAGTCCGGTGC
>JAJQFK010000284.1 GCA_021201175.1 Candidatus Gastranaerophilales bacterium
TGCTTATTTTATTTGTGATATTATAGATTTGGGCAGGTATAAAAATCGGCTCTTAACAAAATAGATAAACTGTTAAGTTGTTAAAATGTTATGTTCCCAATTATAAATAAAGAATTTTAGACTATAGAATAAAGTTCGTATAGCTTTCATCAATTTGGTCTTGTTCTATTCCTATGTATCTTAAAGTTATCTGTGGGTTTGAATGATTAAATATTTTTTGCAATAGGGCAACGTCTTTATATTTTTTATAATGATGATACCCGAATGTTTTTCTCATTGTATGAGTGCCGATTATTTCTTTTATTCCGACAGCCTTGCAGGCGGTTTTCAATATGTAATAAGCACCGAACCGGTTCATTCTGTTTTTAAAAACAGTTAAAAATAACGGTTCATCGGGGCGCTTACTTTTAGTGTATTCTTCAAGCATGGGTTTTAACTTTAAATTAATCGGGAATTTTTTAAATTTACCCGTTTTCTTTTCTATTATTTGAATATGGGTTTTATTTCTGACATCACCTACATTAAGTGCCACAATATCAGAAATCCTTAAACCGCAATTTGTTCCTATGGTAAACATTAATAAATCTCTTTTGTTTTTTGAAAAATATTGCTCAAGTTTTTTAATGTCCGCAATACTTCTGATTGGTTCTACTGTTGTCATAATGTTTCTCCTTTTCTCTCTACTACACAAAACCCCATGTGGTCTGTTAAAAAGTTAAGAGAAGATAATTATAAAACAAGAGTATTATCACTCGAGGAAGAAAAAAGATTATTTACTGAAATTGAAAGAGGTTATGAGGTAATTGGCAGAGATAGAAAAAAGAAAATGATTTATCCTTATTTGCATTTAAGACCTGTTATAATTTGTGCTTTGCAAACAGGCATGCGTAGAGGTGAGATTTTTAATTTAAAATGGTCTAATATTGATTTTGAATATGAATTTGCAGAGTTATTAGAAACAAAATCAGGTAAATCAAGAAGAATTCCTATATCACACAAATTTATGAATGTTTTAAATCAATTAGACCATACTACAGAATATGTTTTTACTAATCCTAATACGAATAAACCCTACAATGATATTAAAAACTCTTTTCATTCAGTCTTAAAAAAGGCAGAAATTTATGATTTTAGATTTCACGATTTAAGACATACTGCCGCAACAAGAATGCTTGAAAAAGGTGCTGATATCAGAACTGTTCAAGAAATTTTAGGACACTCAAGTGTTGTAGTAACTCAAAGATATACTCATACAACACCTCAATATAAGAAAAACGCTATTGAACTTTTGAGTAACTATACTTAATTTACTCTTTTTTATTTTCATTCAATATCATATAAAATCAGTTGTAAAGGTCGGGAAATAGTCGGGAAAAATGAAAATTTGCATAAAAAAAGATTTCTGCCAAATGCCTGAAACCCTCTTATAATAAAACTCCTCAGGTAAGACTCGAACTTACAACCCTTCGGTTAACAGCCGAATGCTCTGCCATTGAGCTACTGAGGAATATCTATATTATTATATTATCAAAAAAATTTATAATGTAAATACTTTTTTCTAAATTTTTTCTGAAAATTTTAAAATTGTTTTCACTATTTGTTCAAGAACTGAATCCGGCAGGAGTATTTTGCTTCGTCGTTATGCCTCTTGAATTTTGGCAGTTCATAATTCAAAATTCGGTCTTTTATCAATCTACAGATTAAAGAATTGTTACCAATAATAATTATAAGATGAAAATATATATACAATATAGGATAATTTAATGTATAATGGAACAAATAGTTAATATAAAATAGGTCTTTATTTGTTATGGAACAAGATTTAAAATATAAGAGAATACTGCTTAAATTGAGCGGTGAAGCACTTTTAGGTACACAAGAATTCGGGATAGATCATACTCCTTTAGAAATGATTGCAAATGAAATAAAAGAAGCATATCAAGCAGGCGCACAAATCGCAATAGTTGTAGGTGGCGGTAATATATTCAGAGGTGTAAAAAACTCTGCGAAATACGGTATGGATCAGGCAACCGGCGATTATATAGGAATGCTTGCTACTGTTATGAATGCTATAGCCTTACAGAGTGCGCTTAGAAAAATAGATGTTCCTTGCCGGGTTCAAACGGCTATAGATATGAATAAAATAGCCGAACCATATATAAGATTTAAGGCTATAAGACATCTTGAGAAATCAAGAGTAGTAATTTTTGCGGCAGGAACAGGTAATCCGTTCTTTACAACAGATACCGCAGCAGCGCTTAGAGCTTCTGAAATAGGGGCACAAGCTATGTTAATGGCTAAAAACGGTGTTGACGGTGTGTATTCCGATGACCCCAGAATTAATTCCGAGGCAAAGAAATATACTAATATAACTTATGATGATATTATTGTTAAAGGTTTGAAAGTTATGGATACTGCTTCATGCGCATTATGCAAACAAAATTCTATACCCATTGTGGTATTTGATTTCGCAGCAAAAGGAAGCATTATTAAAATATTAAAAGGTGAAAAAACAGGTACATTTGTAGGAGGTTAAAATGACAGTTGAGTCAATGTTTTCAACAGGCAATGAAAAAATGGAAAAAGCTATAAATCAGATGAAAAAAGAGTTTGCATCTATACGTACAGGCAGAGCAAATCCTATGATTTTAGATAAAATTACTGTGGATTACTATGGTGCGCCAACCCCTCTAAGACAGTTATCACAGGTAAGTGTACAGGACGGAACAACTCTGGTTATTGCGCCTTATGATAAAACAATTTTAAAAGATGTTGAAAAGGCTCTTGTTAAGGCAGATTTAGGTATCAATCCAAACTCCGACGGTATTGTAATAAGACTTAGCTTTCCGCCTTTGACTACTGATAAAAGAAAAGAAATTTGTAAAGACGTTAAAAAAGCATGCGAAGATACTAAAGTTGCTATAAGAAATATTAGACGTGATATGACTGATGAACTTAAAAAACTCGAAAAATCAGAAAATTTACCCGAAGATCTCGTAAAAGATAATCAGGATAAAATACAAAAACAAACAGACAAATATATAAAAATGGCAGATGAACTTTCCTCAGAAAAAGAAAAAGAGGTGCTGACAGTATAGTGGCTGTATTAGGTTCTTTACTAAAAAATCGTATAATAACCGGTTTCGCAATTGGAGCATTGGTTTTTGCCTGTATACTTTTGGGCGGAAAATTTTTGCTTGCGCTTTTATTGATTTTTATTATAATTGCTTCAAAAGAATATGCTGATATTCTTAAAAATAAAGGATTTTTACCTTTCTTTAAAGTAATTTTAATTGTATCGGTATCAATGATACTTGTATCTGCAAGCGGATATGATAATTTAATTCCGCTTGTGCTTCTATTAGGGGCTATAAGTTCTTTTCTTGCTGTTCTGTTTCGCGGCAGGCAGCCTTATATCGCTAATGTAGCTACTACAATTTTAGGTTTTTTAATAGCCTGGATGCCTTGTCATGTATTTTTAATACGACAAATGGGGTCAGAAGTTTCATTATTCGGTATAACTTTTAAACAAGGATTGTACTTTTTAATATTGATATTTTTTGTAATACTTCTTACTGATATAGGGGCATATTTTTTTGGTATAAGATTTGGAAAACACAAGCTTTCACCGGTTATAAGTCCTAAAAAAACGGTAGAAGGTGCGCTTGCCGGAGGTATATGCGCGGTTATTACAGGTTTAATAATCGGAAAACTAATCGGTATATCCGTTTATCACTCCTTTGTTTTATCTTTGATTGTTACTGTTATGGCACAACTCGGAGATTTATCCGAATCATTGATAAAAAGAGATGCAGGTGTTAAAGATTCCGGGCATTCTCTTCCCGGGCACGGCGGGTTTTTAGATAGAGCCGACAGCTATCTTTTTTCGGTGCCTCTTGCATATTATTATATTAAATATTTTATTATTACAGGACTTACGTTCCCTATGTTAACAGATTTGGTAAGAAAAATAATTTATGTTATCATCAGCTAGAAAAAAAGAATTAACCGAATTTTTGGAAAAATTAAATATTACAACACAAGACTTGCAAATTTTTGATGAAGCTTTAACTCATCCTTCCTATAATAATGAGGAAAATATTGAAAATGCTCCTGATTATGAGCGTTTGGAGTTTTTGGGTGATTCTGTTTTAAGACTTGCGGCAAGTAATTTCTTATTTGACAAATTCCCCGATTATGATGAAGGAGATTTGACAAAAATAAGAAGCTGGATAGTCAGTGATAAATATCTTTCTGAAATAGCAGATAAACTAGGATTGCCGCATTATATAAACATAGGTAAACATGAGGATAAAGACGGCGGAAGAAATAAAGAATCTATAAAAGCTTGCGCGATGGAAGCTATACTGGGCGCAATGTACAAAACCTACGGATATGATTTTGCTCAAAATTTTATTATTGGAATTTATAATTCTGATAAAATAAAATACACGGATATTTTATATTCATCTAATTCAAAGGAAATATTGCAGCAATACACACAGGCAAAAAATAAAGATTTACCGCAGTATAAAATTATAAAAGAATCAGGAAGTGACCATAATAAAACTTATGAAGCATGTGTAATATATAATGGAAAAGAACTTGGCAAAGGTTGTTCCAAAACAAAAAAAGATGCTGAAAAAGCAGCGGCGCTTGAAGCGTTGAAGAATTTAAATTTAATCGGGCAAGATGAAAATGAGTAAAATTATAGTATCTCCGTCAATATTATCGGCGGATTTCGCTAATTTGGAAAATGAAATAAAGAAACTTGAAAACAATGGAGCCGATTGGATACATGTTGATGTTATGGATGGTCATTTTGTTCCGAATATTACAATAGGTGCTCCCGTTGTAAAGGCAATCAGGAAAGTTACATCTATTCCGCTTGATGTCCATTTAATGATTGAGAACCCCGAAAAATATATAGAAGATTTTATACATGCCGGTTCGGATATAATAACGATACATTATGAAGCGGTAAAAGAAAATACATTGAACGTTATAAATCAAATAAAAACTTTAGGAGCTAAAGCGGGACTTTCTATTAAACCAAAAACTCAGCCTAAAGAGATTTTTAAATATTTAAAAGATATAGATTTAGTTATTATAATGAGTGTTGAACCTGGGTTCGGCGGGCAAAAATTTATTTTTGAGTGTGCCGAAAAAATACCGGTATTAAAAAAACAAAATGCCAATATAATAATTGAAGCGGATGGCGGAATTAATAAAGAAACTGCCCAATTATGTAAGGAATACGGGATTGATGTACTTGTTGCAGGAAGTTATATATTTTCCGGCGGCGATATAAAAGAAGCAATAAAATCATTGAGGTAATTATGAGAATAACGCAAGGTCTGGTGGAACAGCATATACACGGTGCTTTCGGTATTGATTTTATGAAATGCAGTGAAGCAGAATTAATAGAAGTAGCTTTGCAGCTTGCTCAAAACGGAGTTTGTACATTTTTCCCGACAATAATGACAGATAACATTGATATAATAAAGGAGCGGATTTCTATTATAAAAAATACCGCAAATAAAATTCCGAAAAATTATGCGCAAATAGCGGGAATACATCTTGAAGGTCCATTTATAAATCCGGACAAAGCAGGTATACATGAAAAAAAATATATTCAGCCCTTAGATATCGAATTTTTTAAACAGTTGGATGATTCATTTATTAAAATTATAACTATAGCCCCTGAACTTGATAAAGATTCTAATTTTATTAAATATCTTCAATCAAGAAATATAAAAATATCCGCCGGACATTGTACCGCTTACGATTTATCCGGAATGAATCAGGTAACACATTTATACAACGCAATGCAGTCATTCACTCATAGGGGAAATTCTACAGTTGTTTCCGCTCTTACGAATGATAATATTTATACGGAAATTATTGCTGATTCTATGCATGTAAGTGATGAGGTGTTAAAAATTACATTCCGTCAAAAACCATTGGATAAAATATTATTAATAAGCGATGCATTGCCGCTTGCGCACAGCAAAATAAAAGAACAAACTTTTGCAGGACAGACAATATATAATAAAGATGGCAAACTTATTAATAAAGAGGGAGTATTTGCAGGAAGTTCCATGTTGTTATGCGATATTATTAAAAATATAGTTGATAAAAAAATAATAAAATTTGAAGATGCCGTTAAGTGTGCATCTTCAAATCAAATTAAATACCATAATCTTACAAACAACCTGACTTTATATTGGAATGACAATAATGTAATCGAGAAAGTCAAACCTAATAATTAAAAGATGTTATTATCAGATGTTGTTTTTGCATAAAATCCGAAAGGAACTTTTTTAAAAGAATTAACTTCTTTTTTAAGTTTATAATTTTCTTTATTGAGTTCATTAATTTTGAATCTCATAGTTTCATTTTCGGTTTTAACTCTGATTAATTCTAAAACCACATCATCCATTCCGTCAAGTTTTTCATCAAGAACCGCCGTAACTTTTTCAGTCATAGACTTTTCAATATTTCTTAAAGTTTCAACAAGCTGCAAAATTGATGCCCCTGTAATAGAATTAGAACCTTTATGAACAATATCTCTGGACGGAACAGTTGCAACATGGTTCTTAGAAAAACTTCCGGAAATATTTTTCAAAGTTTTTGCGTCATCTTGAGTAAAATAAGTAAGTCCTCTTTCATTCTTCTTCAATTTAATATCAGCTATTCTGCATAATTCCTGAATTTTTGAATTATCAACACCGAGCATTTCTCTAATTTCTTTCGGCGAAAATTCCTTATTTGTTGTTTTTTCTGCTATTGCAATTCCCATATACAATCCCCTTTATAGTTTAAAGCATGTAAAAGCTGATGGTAATATTATATATATTTTTGATTTTTTTGTCTAAAAAATACACGTATCTTTACATATCGCAATCTTTTATAATAAATTGAAATTTATTAAAAAATATTGTATAAGAAATAATCATGAATAAATTTTATAAATATATAATTATTGGAATATGCTTAATATTTTTTAATATGATACAGGTAAATCCCGTAAAATCTGAGATATCATCCGAAAATTTAAAAGTAAGAGCCGGTTCTTTCATAAAAGTTATGGTACGTGAAGAATTTTCTACATTGACTTCGGATATAGGAGATGAAGTAACTTTTATAAATCCCGACGATATGTATGTATATGAAACAAATGCGATTCCAAGGGGAACAATAGTTTACGGAAAAATAGAAGATGTGCTTGAACCTGTTCAAGGCAGAAACGGAGCATTAAAAATAAGTATTTATAAAATGATAACCCCCGATAAGAAAGTATATGATATAAAAGGATATATTTACGGAGAAAATCACGGATATATAGGCGGAGAAGAAACCGGAACCATGTATTACAGAAAAGTTCCCCACTATATCAAAAATATACGACCTATACTACAAGCAGCCCCTTTAAATGTATATCAGGACGGCAGACATACAATAGTAAAATCGGGGAGTGAATTATTTTTTATTCCGGATGAAGATATAATTTTAAAGTGAACAAAGAAATAAATTTTTCGTTTTTAAAATTGTGGTATATAATCTTTAATAAAGGAGAAAGTAATGAGAAATGAGTTATTATCAGTAATAATTGCGAGTATAATATTAACATCTCCGGTATTAGTATATGCACAGGAAGATATTCCGGAAATAAATGCAGTTGAAATACCTGTATCAAATTATTCTAATTATTCTCAAAGTCAGTATCCGCTGCCTGTAAATCAATATCAAACACAGGGCTGGCAGGATAATCAACTGTCTGGAAATGTAGTTCTGGTTCCTGCATCAACGACATTTGCAGCCTCTTTAATAACTCCGCTGTCATCAGAAACTGCATCAGTAGGCGACAGTGTAAGTTTTTATTTAAATTCTGATTTTTACTACGGACAAAATTTGATAGCACCGGCGGGAAGCAGAGTTAACGGAACGGTTATACTGGCGAAAAGAGGCGGATATGCCGGTAAAAACGGGAAACTTCAAGTAAGATTTTCAAATATAACGACACCGACAGGACAAATGATACCAATAACTGCAAGTATACAGACAGAGGACGGAACCGGAATTTTAAAAGCGGGAACAGCAAAAGATGTAACCGGTGAATATGTTAAAAATCTTGGTATAGGTGCGGCGGCAGGAGCGGTTTTAGGTACTGCAATGGGAGCTTTATCTTCCGGAAGTGTAGGTAAAGGCGCGGTATACGGAACGGCTGTAGGCGGCGGACTTGGACTCGGGCGTGCATTAATTGAGCGCGGTGATAATGTCGAAATACCTCAAAATGCACAAATGAACATTATTTTAGACCAACCTGTAACAGTTTCTTCTAATACTCCATATTAGATAGTAAACAGACTATTTGTTTTATCATTTATTTTTTGGTAAAATAACCGGTAGATGGGAAAATTAGGG
>JAJQFK010000275.1 GCA_021201175.1 Candidatus Gastranaerophilales bacterium
TTTTTTATTAATTTTATCTCGGACAGTTATGGAAACAAGTTCAGTGTGACAGTTCTGGATTGATTGATGGAATTTGCTATATAACTCCCTTTATTTATATTCAGCGAAAATGCACACGAACCGGATTATACTTATTGAACAATTTCTTTTTTTAGCTTACGGCTCGAAAATATTTTTTAAACTATTTTCATTCACGCTGTCAGAAAGCACAAAAACGATATCACATTCTTCAAGTATTGTGTCCCCTGATGGAATTAGGAAATCACCGCCTCTGGAAATCATTGTAATTAAAGAATCTTTTGGAAGTTTTATTTCTTTCAGTTTTTTGTTTACTGTTTTGGAGCATTCTTGAACTTGAAGTTCAAACAGTTTATTTGCCGTTTCTCCGGCTTCAAATTCAAAAGGAGAAATGCTATCACGAACAGGTGGTGCCGCCTGCTTTAAAAATTTAGCGGCGTATGGTATTGTTGTACCTTGAATTACAACAGATAGTATTACTACAAAAAATATTATGCTGAAAATTTCGTGAGAGTGCTCTATTCCGGCAAGAAGCGGAAAAGTCGCAAGAACAATCGGAGCGGCGCCTCTTAATCCAACCCATGATATAAATAATTTTTCCCTTACAGAATTTTTAAACGGTATTAATGATATAAATACTGCAAGCGGACGGGCTATAAAAATTAATATTGCTGTTATTATCAATGCCGGGATTAATGCGGGTATTAAATCTTTTACAAAGATAAGCAGTCCTAATATCAAAAACATTACGGTTTGCATAAGCCATGCAATTCCGTCATGAAATTTTATTAACATTCTCTTATGAACAAACTTTAAAGAGGACATTGTAATTCCCGCTGTATAAACACTCATAAATCCGTTTCCGCCGATTATTGCCGGCATTGAGTAAGCAAATGCAACTATTGCGATTGTTAAAACAACATATAATCCGTTGTAAGCAAGATGAATCTTATTAATTACTTTTACTGCTAATTTGCCTATTAAATATCCTGATAAAACACCGATTAGCATTTGTTTAATAAACAAAAAAATAAAATTGTGAAAAGATGAATTTTCACCGTTTAAAAAAGAAATAGCTGCAACTGTCAAAAATACAGCCATTGGATCATTTGCGCCGGATTCCAATTCTAAAAGCGGTTTTAAATTGTTTTTTAAGCTTATTTCTTTTGATCTTAATATGCTAAAAACGGCTGCGGCATCTGTAGATGATACAATTGCGCCTAAAAGCATACATTCGGAAAGACTGAATTTTAAATATTTATGACTAACGAAACCTAAAAATATTGCAGTTAAAAATACTCCTATTGTCGCAAGACAAATACCCTGCTTATATACAGGTTTTATTTCTTTAATATCAATACTCAAGGCGCCTGCAAAAAGAATATAATCAAGAGCAATTACCCCTATAAATTGGGCTGCATAATAATTATCAAAGTATATAATGCCCAGAACGTCCGAACTAAAAATAATTCCAATCAATATAAAAATCAACAAAACGGGCAGCCCCAGTTTCCCTGCTATTTTACTTGATAATGAAGCAGATAAAAACATAATTGAGGCAATTAAAATAATTTTATCCATCTCTTTAAATTAACATAGTAAAAAAATTGTATAATCGGTTGATTGTTTACTATGTTATTTGTTCCTGAAAATCGATTTAACCGGCGTGCTTAAAATCATTACCGCCGACTATTCTTAAATGACGCTCGTTCCCTTCGCCGATACTCTCGCTGGAAAGATTATGCTGTTCCACAAGTTCGTGCTGTAATTTCCTTATTTGTTGATTCTGAGGTTGTAATTCAACATTATCGGCACCTTCCATGATTTTCTGTATCGCTGCTTTTGCTTCATCTAATGCTCTTTCCGCATCATCATAATATCCTTGCAGAGTTTCTGTATCTGTAATATGAAGTGCTTCTTTTACAACTTTTTGCACCTGAGACATTGAATTTGAACGGACATAATATATCGGAAGTTTATAATCATTAGCTATACTTAAAATCTTTGTGCCGCCTTTTGCAAAAGCTTTATGCACAATGACAATATCGGCCTCCTCTATATTTCTTGTTATTTCAGCCTGTAAATTTAACCGTTCCAATACTTTATCAAGGACTGTCCGGCTTACCGCATAAATATATATTTTTTTAAAATTTTTAACCTGTTTTACATACTCTTGTCTTGAAAAACTAAATTTAAGTTTTTGACTTGATATAGTTTCTTCATCATTTTTTTCTTTCGCTGAAATAGTGGAAGCCGGTTCGGTTACGGATGTTTTATTATATACCTGATCCACTTTTCGGATTTCAGGTCTTATAGGCCACCCTCTAAGAATATAATCCACAGCTTCTGCCGTGTTTTTGTAAACAGCAAGCGTATTTCTGTCAATTATTTCTATTACTATATCGAAAGTGGGCTGCTTTTCTCTTTCAAGAACGGTTTTTTGCGAACCTCTCCTTTTTGCTTCATCATCACCAAGAGTTACAGAGCTCACTCCTCCGACTAAATCAGACAATATAGGATTTTTAATAAGATTATCAAGTGTGTTGCCGTGTGCAGTCGCAATAAGCATAACGCCACGTTCTGCTATCGTTCTGGCTGCTTGTGCTTCTGCTTCCGTACCAATTTCATCAACAACAATAACTTCCGGCGTATGATTTTCGACTGCCTCAATCATAATATCTTTTTGATATATCGGTTGAGTAACTTGCATTCTTCTTGCACGTCCGATTGCGGGGTGCGGGGTATCACCGTCGCCGGCAATTTCATTAGAAGTATCAACAACAACAACCCTTTTGCCGAGTTCATCAGCAACTAATCTGGATATTTCTCTTAATTTTGTTGTTTTTCCGACTCCGGGTCTGCCTAAAAATAATATACTTTTATTTTGAAGTACAAAATCTTTTATACAAGCAATAGTTCCTGTAACAACGCGTCCGATTCTGCATGTTAAACCTACAACTTTTCCCTGTCTGTTTCTTATCGCGCTTATTCTGTGCAAAGTTCCGGGGATTCCCGAACGATTGTCGTTTGTAAACGGCTGAATGCGGGAGGTAATATATTCAATATCACTCTCTGTTACTAAGTCATCCCCTAAATATCGAGTTTTACCGTCAGAGTGGCGGACTTCGCCGACTCTGCCCAAATCAAGAACAAGTTCTATGGCATCATCTAAATTGTACGGCTTTAGTGCTTCTACAATTTTAGGCGGTAAAATTTCAATTAACCTTTTTAGGTCATTGTGAAATTGTATTTTATCCATGTGTCCCTTTCGCTTTACTACGCGCTCAGGTTATTTTTACTTGTACCCGAATAGGACTCTCATTGCCCTATTTCGGGGCTGACTACATAATCCAGAGTCGCCCGTTAAAATTTCCTTTAAGTTCAAGCCTGTCAGCTGCACTGCGTTCCGCATACAGGGTCATTTATTTTGCCTTCGGCTCAATAATTCCCTTTGTAATTCGTTCGCCTTTGGCTATCCTCAATAGCGTCATTGCGAAAAAATCTTTGATTTTCGTGGCAATCTTTTACTTTGTTTTGTCTGGATTGCTTCGCTAACGCTCGCAAAGACGGTTTACCTCTGCGCGCAATCCGCTTTTCCAGACGCCACTCACCTAACAGCTTCGCTGACGGATACAAGCTCACAAGCTTCACCTTTGGTTCAGCTGTTCGTTTTGTAAAAAATTTCGCTCGGCGAAATTTTCTCGGACAATCTACATCTATATTATAACACTTTTTTTGTAATAATTCAAAATTAATTACTATATTTGTAGCAATGTAACAATTTATGTACATCTATTATATGATGAAATATTATAAAATTTTGTATATAATTTCATTTGTAATAGTAAATAAGTTAAGGTAAAAATGCTTCCTATAGTAACTCAAGAACAGTCAACATTATGTTTTGCGGAAATTTTTCAAGACGTTCATTCGTGGCGAAAGAAAATGATTCATTATATAAAAGATGAGAATCCGGAAATTAATTCTGCAATAATAGAAGCAGCGCAAAATACTGACCTTGACCCAAAAGCTGTTGCTCTTGGAGCTTATATGACCTATGTTTTACTTGAAACTGCAATGAAAGAAGAAGCGGGGCAACAAGTATTTACAACAGGAGATTAACCTGATTTATTCCGGCGGCGACATGAAATTTTCTCGGCTAATATAATTATTTTTGCCGCAAATGACTATTTTCGTGCATAAGAACTAATTAGATTATAAAAATCTTCATATTCCGTATCGCTGCCAAATGCACTTTTGGGTATACAGTGCCAGCCTGATTTTGAAGATACAAATATTGATTCAGGGGTTTTATATAATGATTTTATTTTACTCCAGTTTACATAATCCAGACGATTAACATAAACTATTTTGCCATTCATTACTTTTTTAGATACTTCATCATCATCATATGAAAAGTACATTCCTTGTTCTTGAATTTCCAGTTCAAAATTGTTGTATCCCAAACACAGACGACTAAATGACGGATTAAATCCGCATATTTTATATTCAACACCCAAAATAATGGGCACTAAAACACAAACTAAACAAGTCACAATAATACCTATTAAATCCGAAGGATGTGGTAATGACATGACAACAAAAAAAGATATTATCATTACTATAAGAGCTATTCTTGCAATTATACTTGTTCTCTTTATTACAGGTATATTCATAATATAATTTATACCTTCTTCAAACTCGTATTCCTTAACTAAACATTTATATTTCTGAATAACATGATTGCCGGAATAATTTGTATATTTAATCTTTTTTTGTACTTTTAAATTAAGATGAGTCAAAATATAATTATAAAATTCAAAAAATTCTTCTTTATTTTCAAAAGCTCTTTTTGGAATTAGATAAATATTCAATCCCTGAAAAATCAATATTATATTCTGAGAATTTACAACGTTTCTAATTGTATTAAAGGGAACAAAATGTTTACTTTGAATTTTTCTAAAACGATTTTCGCCGGGATTTTTTGTACCGTATTTAAAATAAATTCCGTTATTTTGTACTACAGCCTCTACATCCACATCTTTTCTTTGTAAAATAAATGCGAAAAATATCATGAATATTCCTAACCACAGTAGGATAATTGACGTAAAAATATTCAGATATTTACTGCTAAGGTCATCATTTAATAAAATAGGGAAACTGCATATCCAAAATATTAGAAAAGAACCGATTATCGCAAGCATTTTTAAACGATATTCCGTAAATGAATCCATACTAAATAATTTATATTTTAATGTTTTTTTCTTATTATTATCAGGTATTTCGTCAGAAGTTTGTATCCCATAGGTCTGATTTTGATTTGATTCAGTTTCATAAGATTTTTCTTTCTGAATTACATTATTTTCTGAATAACCGGAGCCTTTTAACTTTTTTTGCAGCTTAGAATCAAGGTGTGACAATACATAATTATATGCTTCATAAAGTTTTTCAGTACTTTCCCACGCTCTTTTAGGTATATAGTATTTGTTAAATCCCTTGTAGATATAAAAAATATCTTCTTTAACAGCAATATTTCTAATTTTATTAAAAGGAATAAAATATTTAGATGTAATCTTTTGAAAATTATCTTCATTTGAATTTTTATTTCCGTAAACGAAATAAATACCGTCGCTTTGTATCCGGGCTTCCACATATGTTTCTTTCGATATAAAGCCAATAGATATTATTAATATAGTCTCTATAGATATTGCAGCCATGAATATAATTGAGATATGGGAAAATACAATAAATTCAAAAAATAATGCAAATAAAAAAGTAATTATGAGCAATTCCCAACATCGTTTAAGAACTTTTTCTTCAACTATTTCCTCTTTAGATAATTTATATTTTAATTTTTCGTTCATGGATAACACCTTACATACCGGTAATCGCACCTTTATCGGCGGAAGAAACTACTGCTGAATACCTTTTTAAATAGCCTTTTCTTATTTTCAAAGGCGCCGGAACAAAATTTTTCCTTCTCTGTTCAATGGTTTTTTCATCTACTTTAAGGGTAATTTCACGATTAGGAATATCTATATAAATCTCATCACCGTCTTGTATCAAACCTATAATACCGCCGGCTGGAGCTTCGGGGCATATATGTCCGATACATAAACCTCTGGTGCCGCCGGAGAATCTGCCGTCTGTAATCAAAGCTACTTTTTTACCAAGCCCTTTACCAACAATAGCAGAAGTGGGTGAGAGCATTTCACGCATACCCGGGCCGCCCTTTGGTCCTTCATAACGAATGACAACAACATCGCCGGCAATAACTTTATCTTCCATAATTGCTTTCATTGCTGCTTCTTCACTGTTGAATGTCTTTGCTTTTCCGGTAAATACAAGGCATTCCTTTTCAACACCGGAAATTTTTACAACTGCCCCATCAGGAGCCAAATTACCGTGCAATACAGCTAGACCGGGATTTGAGGTTACAGGGTTTGAAACAGGTCTTATAACTTCGTTATCACACCACATTTCCGCATTTGCAATTTCAGATAGTTTAATTCCTGAAACACCAATTGTATCTTTCATTTCAGGAATATTACCGTATATTGTTTTTAATACGGCAGGAATTCCGCCCGCATTATCTAAATCAGCCATGGTTTTTGCCGCTGATGGGTCAAGTTTAATTATTTGCGGAACTTTAAAACTTAATTCTTCAAAATCTTTTAATGTAATATCAACACCTGCTTCGTTTGCAATTGCAAGCAGATGAAGTATTGAATTTGTAGAACCGCCCAATGCCAAATCCACTATAATAGCATTTCTTATGGAGTCTTTTGTAAGGATTGAGGAAGGACGGATATTTTTTTCAATAAGTTCGTTAATAATGACACCGGAGTCAAATGCTATACGTTTTGTTTTTGCGCTTACAGCCGCGGAGGTCGCACATCCCGGCAGACTCATACCCATTACTTCCGTTAAACATGCCATTGTATTTGCCGTATAAAGTCCTTGACATGCGCCGGCGGACGGGCATGATGTTATTTCCATTTCTTTTAACATTTTTTCATCAATTTCGCCGTTTGAGAATTTTCCTATTGCTTCAAATGTACCTCTTATCATTGTAAGTGTCTGATTGCGGCATTTTCCGTCAGACATTGGTCCTACTGTAACAACAATGCAGGGAATATCTAATCTTGCAGCAGCCATAATCATACCGGGAGTGATTTTATCACAATTTGTTAATAGTACTAAACCGTCTAATTTATGAGCAATTGCAACAGATTCAACACAATCAGCTATTAAGTCGCGCGACGGAAGTGAGTAATTCATACCGCTATGCCCCATAGCAATACCGTCGCATATTGCCGGTACTCCGAAAATAAATGCTTGTCCGCCTCCGGTATGAATCCCTTTTTCTATTTGTCTTTCAATTTCTCGCATACCGCTATGCCCCGGAACTAAATCGGTAAAGCTGCTTGCTATTCCTATAAATCTTTTATCCATTTGCTTTTCACTGACTCCGGTTGCATATAATAATGCTCTGTGCGGTGTTCTTTGTAATCCTTGTTTTATTTCATCACTTCTCATAATAATCTCCGTTTTTTACTATTTGTTAAATCCTGTTGAACCAAATCCGCCTTCTCCTCTAAGAGTTGCAGAAAGTTCAACTGTTGTTTCAATATGAGCTTTTTCTACTTTCGCTATTACTAATTGTGCGATTCTGTCATCAGGCTTTATTGTGTATTCCTCATTCGATATATTTACAAGTCCGACACATATTTCACCGCGATAATCAGCATCTATGGTTCCTATTGCGTTAATTAAGGTAATACCGTGTTTTACGGAGAGTCCGGAACGTGCTCTTACCTGAGCTTCATATTCTGACGGAATTTCTATTTTTATTCCTGTCGGAACAAGTACTCTTTCTAACGGTTTTAACGTAATATCTTTATCTATAGCTGCATATAAATCCATGCCGGAGGAGCCTTCTGTTTTATACTCGGGCAGATACTTATTATGAGGCATGCGAGTTACTTTCATTTTCATACTTGTTTTCCCTTTCGCTCTTTATCTGTTAATGTATATAATAATTGTCTGTTTGTTATTGAAAGATTCTTTGATAAATTATACTCACCTTTTACGTGTGTGGTGTATATTTGTTTTAATTTTCTGTCGTAGGCTTTTTTGAATCTCTCTGTAACTATAAATTCATTGTTAAAGTTTAAGGATAGTATTGTATCCATGCAATCAAGTTCCTTCTCAAGATTTTGCAGCTGCGGCAGCGCACTTAATACATAAGTGTATGTGGTCAATATTCCGTACTTTCTAAATTCAAGAGAAAGCGCATCTAAAGTAGGACTAATATAGTAAACAAAATC
>JAJQFK010000244.1 GCA_021201175.1 Candidatus Gastranaerophilales bacterium
TTCACAAACTGAGAAGCAGTGTTTAAATCAAAAGGTTTTTTTTGATTTTTCTTTATAAAATTTTGTGAATTTTCAGTGTCCAAAAACGGATAAACAGGGTGTAAATTAAAAGTTTTTTTAAGATATTCCTTTATAAACTCTCTTTGCAACAAACTTTCTAAACTTGAAAAATAAGATGAGAAATAAAAGTAAAAAAATATAATTAGAATAGGAATAATCACTATCGATACTTGTATTTTTACAGCATATCCAATATTGAGGATATTAAGTAAAATAATTGCAATAAAAATAATTGCCGGAATTCCGATTATAGCAGTAAGAAGCCTTAATATCCTTTTTCTTTCAAGTTTTCTTATTTCTTGTTGATTTTTTTTAATAAAACTACTTACAATATTTGAAGGATTTTTATAATTTTGCATATATTAATTTCCTTATTTCGTAAAAATAATTCCGGTTTGAGATTTTCGTAACACTTCCTTAAATTTAATGTATTTACATTTTAGCACAGTATTTTTTCTTGGCATAACCTTATCAATATGTATCCGTCAGAGCAGCTCTTAGGTCAAAAAGCAAAAAATGCGGGCAAAGCCGGATTATATATTTATTTGTTCTATAATCTTATCAACGTCACGTTCAGTTTGTTCTTCTTCTGATAATTTTTTATCTTTAAATAAATATTTATATTTAGCATTCTCAAGTTCTTTTGTATTATCAGCGTGATGTTGAGAACTATATTCATTAAGTTTGTTTTTTACCTGTCTTGAATCCGGATTAACATGCCCGCTGATTTTATAATATAGTTGTGCATTTTCTTCGTCGCCGAGTTTTTCATAACATTGCGCACTTTTTAGATTAGTTTCAAAATCCTTTAAATATCCGGAAGAAAGTGCGAGTTTGTAATATTCTATTGCAGTTGAATATTCCTGAAAATTAAAATAGAAATCTCCCATTTCTTTTTGGAGTGACGGTTCATAGGGCTTCAAATTATATGCCATCAAAACGTATAATTTAGCATCTTCTCTGTTTTTTGTATACTGATATGTTTTGGATAAACCAACCAGAGCATTGATATTAGACGAATTTATTTCAACTTCTTCTTCGTATATTTTTCTGGCTTTAATTACATAATTATAACTTTCTTCAAGAGATGAAACAGTGTGCGCTTTTCTCATTAATTTATCCGCAGTTTTAATATTATCGGCAATAACAGGGTTAGCAAATAAAATCAGACTCAATATTAAGATTATATATTTTCTGTTAAAATTTTTCATAAACTCTCAACTCATAAATATAATAAGTATTTTTAATAAATATTTCAAGAACATGTAATCATTTCTTAAAAAGCCAGCAAGAAACACAAGAATCCGTTCGGGTAAAACACGGAGGGAATGCGGTTTTGCATATTTCCATTCTTTTGGAACATCTTGGTTCAAAAGGACATCCTGCAAAAGAATCTTTTATAGACGGCGGTTGTCCTTCTATCGGTTCAAGTTTTGTGGAATTAAAATCCGGCAATGTTTTTATAAGTGCTTTTGTATAAGGGTGTTTCGGATTTTTAAACAGTTCAAAAGAAGAAGCATTTTCAACTATATGACCGGCATACATAACACAGGTTCTGTCGGCAGCTTCATATACCAAACCAAAATCATGGGAAATAAATATAAAAGAAGTTCCCGTATTATTTTGAATATCCTTTAAAAGTTCCATAATTTGAGCCTGTACCGTAACATCTAAAGCGGTAGTCGGTTCATCCGCAATTATGATTTTAGATTTACAAGCCAGTGCCATGGCAATAATAACCCTCTGCCGCATACCGCCGGAAAACTCATGCGGATATGCATTTAGACGTTCTTTTGCATTAGGGATTTTAACCAGATTTAAAACATCAATTGCTTTGTTTCTTGCCTCTGTACCTTTTAAATTTTGATGAGTTTCTATAACCTCCAATAATTGAGAACCGATAGTATATAGAGGATTCAAAGAAGTCATGGGGTCTTGAGGAACTAAAGCAATTTCTTTTCCCCGTATTTTAAGCATTTCATTCTCTGAAAATTTTAAAAGATTTTGTCCGTTATATAGTATTTCTCCGGATGTTATATGGGCGTTCGGGGCAAGAAGTCTTAAAATTGACATAGCCGTGACAGATTTCCCACAGCCCGACTCCCCGACAACAGCTAACATTTCACCGCTTTCAAGCTGCATATTTATATTATGCAATGCTTGATAATATTTATCATCAGAGTGAAAAAACAAATTAAGATTTTTTATTTCTAAAATACTCATAAAGAAATATTAGCCGATGTTGAATCTAAATGCAATTAGTAAACGGTTCCTATTTTGAATAATCTATTGTTTAGTGCATTTCCGGAGCCTTTATAAAAATTCCTGTTAACTCAAATAACAACGTCAATTGTTCGGACATTTTATAATTTAGACCGGTTTTACATAAAATTATTGTAAACAAACTTTTTTTGGTGTAGATTAGTATTGTTATTTATAAGCAATAGGAGGCTATGATGATTATGATGACTGAAAGAAAATTAGTTGGAACAGAAGAAATGTTTAAAAAAGCACTAAAAGGCGGATATGCAATTGGTGCATACAATGTAAACAACATGGAGATTTTACAGGCAATTGCAGAAGCTGCCGAAGAAACACAATCACCAATAATTCTACAGGTTTCTGCGGGTGCAAGAAAATATGCGAACCAAACATATTTGGTAAAATTGGTTCAGGCAGCATTAGAAACGACAACTGTACCTATTGCACTGCATTTAGACCACGGTGCTGATTTTGAAATTTGTAAAGCATGCGTTGACGGCGGTTTTTCTTCTGTAATGATTGACGGTTCAAGATTCCCGTTAGAAGAAAATATAAAATTAACCAAACAAGTTGTTGAATACGCACACGCTCATGGTGTTTCAGTAGAAGCAGAACTCGGTAAATTAGCAGGTGTTGAAGATGATGTAAAGGTTCATGCAAAAGATTCAACATATACAGATCCGGAAGAAGCAGCAAGATTTGTTAAAGAAACAGGCTGTGACTCTTTAGCAGTTGCTATTGGTACTTCTCACGGTGCATACAAGTTTAAAGGCGAAGCTAAACTTGATTTTGAAAGATTAGCCGAAATTAAAAAAGCTGTTAATGCTGCTGTTGGCTATGATTTTCCGTTAGTATTACACGGTTCATCTTCTGTACCTAAATATTTGGTTGAAAAATGCAATGAATTTGGCGGTAAATTACCTGACGCACAAGGTGTTCCGGAAGATATGCTTAATTATGCTTCTAAACATGGTGTTGCTAAAATAAATATTGATACGGATTTAAGATTGGCTATGACAGCAACTATCAGAGAATTCTTTATTGAACATCCTGAAAAATTTGATCCGCGTGAATATATGGGTCCGGGAAGAACTGCTATTAAAGAAATGGTAAAACATAAAATGGTCGACGTTCTTGGAACAGCAGGTCATGCACAAGATTAATTGAATTTTATAAAAAAGAAAGAACTTGCGCTAAACATCGCGAGTTCTTTTTTTTATTCTTAATCCGGTGTCAAGCAAATTTTTCAACTACCTTCTTGAAATCAGTTTCTTGGGTATAAACCTTAACCTTGCACCTGCAACTTGATAAAAATTCAGGTTGTATGTATACAGATTACAGAAAATCTTTTATAATAAAAATGTTAGGAGAGCGCTTATGAAAAAATATTTTAAATTAGTTTTATTTCTTATTTTATTTTCTTCCCCTGTATTTGCAGTAGATAGTGTCTACTTGAGCCGGGAAACATCGCAAGTTCAAAATACACACAAGAAAGAAACGGGAAATAATATAACATCACAAAAAGGTTATGTAAAAACTTCTGTACCTTCTGAAGTAAGATTAGTTTGCACTGTAAATAATAAAACGAGGCAGAAAACTAATAAAATCAAACAGAAAGCTAATGCATCAGGTCTCGTTTATACTTTTATACTTAGGGACAATCAAATTTATGATATAGAAAATAAATTAATTAAAACATCAGAAGTTAATGAAAATGTTCTGAAATTTACATATAAATTTAAACAAAACTTTACATATGAAACAACAAGATTTACTATTGACAGATATACAGGAACTTTTAAAGCTTACAGAAAATTTTCTTCTTTTGACGGGCATCTTAATGAATTAACCTCCG
Source organism: Candidatus Gastranaerophilales bacterium (assembly GCA_021201175.1). Classification (GTDB taxonomy): domain Bacteria; phylum Cyanobacteriota; class Vampirovibrionia; order Gastranaerophilales; family Gastranaerophilaceae; genus Avigastranaerophilus. The sequence continues at coordinate 4,178 of JAJQFK010000244.1, forward strand.
GAGTATGTACTGTTAATAATAATGCTTCAAGAATGTTTTAATTTCAGCTTATTTCCGGACACATTTTACATGCTTTTTATATTATCATACAAAGTTTTGACTTTATTTGCCCAATCACCGCCAACACAGTAATGATTACCGATTGCTGAAACGTTGTCTATATCAACGGCATTGACATCAGAATATCTGGAACTGTATGCCGCAAGATTTTTAGCTATGGCGTCAAGTCCTTTTTCTACAGATGAATATGAAGCAAAAGTATATCCGGTGCTTGTATTTACAGAGCCTGCATCACCTGTTCCGGTAACACCGCCGAAGTTATTGCTTGTTACAGCCAGATTGCTTGTTCCGTAGCCTGATTCAAGACATATTATAGCTGCAAAGAACTCGGGTTCTATATTGTATTGTTCCGCAATTTGAGAAACAAGTGCTTCTTTTCCTTCTAAGGCGCCGCCACTCTTAAATAATCCTTCCGGCAGCGAGGATACGGCATAGTCTTTTTTAGTTTTTTCCGCTTTCTTTTCATTAATCTTTGTATCTATGTCGTTAAGTGCACTTTGTGCGTTTTCTAATTCGCTGTTTGCTGTTTGCAGCTCTGATTCTTGTACTTTTTGAATATTCTCATTCGCTGTATTATAAGCTTCAAGTGCTGTTTTGGTTTCATCATCGCAATTTGCAAGTATTTGCTGTTGAATACTTGTTTTTGATATTTTGAGCGTATTAAGTGCATCTTCGTTAGTACTTAATGAAGATTCAAGTTCTTTCTTTTCGCTGTTTAATGTTTTTAATTTATTTTCATCTTCAGTTAGAGTTTGTTTGGCTTGTTCCAGTTGTTCTTCTACTTCTGCCGCTTTTTCTTCTGCTTCTTCGCTGTCAGAATCTTTTAGTATGGCTAAAGTAGATTCAAGCGACGATATATTTGATTTATCTGCGGTAATTTGTGATTCTTGCTTAGATATTTCTGAATCTTTTCTATTTACGCTTGTTTTAATTGCAGATATATCATTTTCTTTATTTGTAATATCATTCTGATTATTTGTCATTTGTTCTTTTAATTCATCAGAAATTTTTTCATCATTTTTAACCGCTTCTTCATAAGCTTCTTTTGCTGTTTCACAATCTTGTTTAGCCTGTTTTACGGCTTCATTTTCGCCCGAATAAATATCTTCAATATTTTTTCTTGCGGTATCTACATCATTGGATTTTTTAGTCCGCTCTTTTTCCAGTTCTTCTAATGTCATACTATCAGAAACATTCGTATCGGAAGATGAAGCGGTACTTCCCGAATACGATGAGCCGCCGGTGGAATAACTTCCTCCACCTGATGAACCTGTGTTTGATGTACCCGTATTGGAAGTTGTTCCGGAAGATGAATCAGAAGAAGGTTTAACCTCTGTAATTTCTGCGTTTGTATCTGTTGAGTGATTCAAATCCTTATCGTATGAAAAACTCCCGTCAATTATTGCATCTACTGCCTTTTTGACATCGTTTTCGGTTAATTCGGAGGAATCTCCGTCATAACCTATTATAAATTCTTCAAATTTTGATTTTTCGTCATCGGATAAAACTCCGTCACCGTCAGTATCCAATGTTTTCAGTACTGTTTTATTTTCATAAGCTTTTTCAAGTAAATCATTAACGCTGCCATTTTTATTTTCTGATAAATCATCTAAATTAAAAGTTCCGTTTTGAATATCTTCCATTACGTCCATTAATTTTTCCAGAGAAATAGAAGATGTTTCTTCGTCAGCAATACCGTTTAAAAATGTGTTAATCTCATCTTGTTTTAATTCGCCGCTGTTATCGGTATCAAGTGCATTAATAAAGTCATCATTTGCGAACGCTTCATTAATCATGCCGGTCATAAATGAAGAAACATCTTCATTATAATTTTCGCCATCGGCTATACCGGCAAAAAGACTTCCCTCTGATTCATTTGTATTTGCAGTTACGGAATCTGACACGTTTGAATTATTAGTTTGGGCGGTTTCTGTGACACCCTGAGAAGACGAATCTTCTTCATCTTCTTCCGGTTCCACCAATTTTCCGTTTACGAATTCCATTTCCATAAGTTCATTAATATCTTTTGACATTACCGAACAATCTAACCCGACTTCATCAATCAGATAATCTTTAAATTCACTACTGTATCTGAATATGTTAATTTCAGGAGATGAAGATGAAACTAAATTCAATTTTTCATCAGAGCCTTCTAATTTTTCTTCAAGATAACTGATAAAACCGGTTTTGATAGAATTAAAATCCATACTTTTACCCTTTTCTTATAACACATGTTATATATCGGCATAATTTTTTAAAACTTTAATCTTCTTAATTTCTTCATATTTAAGTAAGTTAGACTTTAAAAAAAACATTTATATGTTAAAATTATATTTATATTGACGGAGATTAGGGAAAATGATTGACTTTCTTATAAAGCTATTCGGGGATCCGAATAATAACAAAATAAAAAAAATGATGCCGATTGTTGAGCATATAAATGCATTAGAACCTGAAATTATAAAATTAACAGATGAAGAACTAAGAAATAAAACTCTGGAATTTAAAAAAATTCTTGAACAAAGACCGGTATCTAACGATATAAAAAAAGACAGGGAACTTGAAAAACATGCCATGGATGCAATTTTACCCGAAGCCTTTGCAGTTGTTCGAGAAGCAGGAAAAAGAGTACTTAATATGCGGCATTTTGATGTTCAATTACTCGGGGGGATTTTCTTGCACGAAGGTCAAATAGCAGAAATGAGAACCGGTGAAGGTAAAACACTTGTTGCAACATTACCTGCTTATTTGAATGCACTTACCGGTAAAGGTGTTCATATTGTTACCGTTAATGATTATCTCGCCCAAAGGGACAGCGAATGGATGGGGAAAATCTTTAAGTTCCTTGGACTTTCCGTTGGTGTGATTCTTTCCGGTATGAACAGCTATGATGATTTTGAAAAAAAGAAACAGGCTTATAATTGTGATATTACATACGGGACAAATAATGAATTCGGTTTTGATTATTTACGCGATAATATGGCAACTTCTTTAGAACAGAGAGTTCAAAGACCTTATAATTATGCGATTATAGATGAAGTGGACAGTATTCTTATAGATGAAGCCAGAACTCCGCTTATCATCAGCGGAAGATTGGATAAATCCGCTGAAATGTACAGGACTATGGCTGCTGTTGCTCCTCAGCTTGAAAAAAATAAACATTATGAAGTTGATGAAAAAAATAAAAATGTTATCCTTACGGAAGAAGGTATAGATAGAGCACAGGAAATTCTTGAAATTAAAGACTTGTTTGATATAAATAATCAATATGCACATCATCTGCTCCAAGCATTAAAAGCAAAAGAACTTTTTAATATAAATACCGATTATATTGTCAAAGACGGTCAAGTTATTATAGTAGATGAATTTACAGGCAGATTAATGGAAGGCAGACGTTGGTCGGACGGTTTACATCAGGCAGTGGAAGCAAAAGAAGCTGTCCAAATTCAAGATGAAACTCAAACCCTTGCAAGTATTACTTTCCAAAATTTATTCAGGCTTTATCCTAAGCTTGCCGGCATGACCGGTACTGCTATGACAGAAGAAGCAGAGTTCGGTAAAATATATAACCTTGAAGTAACCAGAATTCCTACAAACAAAACTGATATAAGAATTGATTTGCCTGATATTATTTATAAAACAGAAAAAGTTAAATACCTTGCCGTAGTTGAAGAAATAATAAAAATGCATAAATCCGGCAGACCCGTGCTAGTCGGTACTATAAGCATTGAAAAATCAGAACTTGTTTCCGCACTCCTAAAACAGCGCGGAATTAAACATAATATCTTAAATGCAAAACACCACGAAAAGGAAGCATATATTATTGCACAGGCAGGAAGATACGGCGCTGTTACAATAGCCACAAATATGGCAGGACGAGGAACCGATATACTTTTGGGCGGTAATCCCGAATATCTTGCAAAAGAAGAACTAACATCAAAAGGAATAACTCCTGAAAATAAGGATTACGAAAATATAAAAAATAATATTCTCGATAAAACCAGAAAAATAACAGAAGAAGAACATACAAGAGTATTTGAAGCCGGAGGCCTCCACGTGATTGGTACGGAACGTCTTGCTTCAGGACGTTTAGA
>JAJQFK010000009.1 GCA_021201175.1 Candidatus Gastranaerophilales bacterium
GTACAATAGTTGAACAAGATCGTAAATTTCACCACTAGCTATAAATTGATTATTTATTCTATAAAAAATCACATATTTAATCTCTTCTAATATTTCATTTTGTATTCGTTTTATAAAATTATATTGTTTTTGAATGCTGTATTTTGCTTTGTTATCTTTTGCGTTTTCATATTCTTCATATAAATTTTGAGTATTTCTCACATTTTTTAATATCGGATAAGCTTCATCATTAAAATTCTTAGTTGGGCTCATTCCATATTCTAATATCCAAGAATAAAAATTATTAATTAAGCCAAGTGTCATAAGTTTCTTTTCATTGACTGCCCATTGGTTCAGCCATCGTATTTTAGATAATGTTGAAAATAAAATTTCACTATCTTCTGGCATTACACAAAATAAATGGTCAAACTTATCAATATTATAATTTTTCAATTTCAAAAAAGTAACATCTATTAACCAAGTAAAATATTTTGCTATATCCGGTTCTGTAAAACAATTCTTTTCTGAATAACAAATTAAATCAATTACTAACTCTATATCTTTTTCTATTTCATTAGGAACTTTAATGACAGCATTTGCATCATGTATATTCTTATTTACAACTATTTCAAACGGATTTATTGCAACATTTTCAATAATTTGATACAATGTCATAACATACCAAATATGGCTAAATAAGAAAGCACATGAAAGTATGCTAATCATTCCAATATTAGGAAACAGTAAAGAAACTAAGTTTGATGTAAATATAACTATAATAAATTTAGAATAATATTTTCGCAATTTATTATTTTTTAATCTTTCAGTTAATATTACTGATATATTTGACAAATTGCTTATTGCTCTGTAAATGTAAGGATACCCAAATGCAAATATTGTCAAGTGTCCAGCTAAACAGGCTAAAAGTATATTTGTTCCATCAAATTTTGCAACAAAAGGTTGAATTACTATATCAAACATTAAGCCTCCTTATATTCTATCTTATCGATGAGTTTCATGAGGTCTTCGACCTTAGCGACAATACGCTTTTGTTCAGCAAGTGGAGGAAGAGGTATTATAAAATTCATTAAATCTTTTGTAGACATTTGAGCAACAGCACTTCCTGTAGTAACTTTACTGACTTGTTCTATGAATAATGAGGAGTTTAAGTAAACTTTAAACCAGCTAGATAAACACAAATTTAATAAACGAATAATTACCATCTGAGCATTAATAAACCCAGTAGTCCATTCGTCAGTTATAGTGAACTCTGCCCACTTGCCAACAGAGCCTCTTAATAAACATATAAAATCTTTGTCATTTAATTTTCCACTTCTTAATTCATCAAATTTGGATTTACTTATAAATCTTAATTCTGAATTCACTTGCAATTTGTTGTTTATAATATCCTTGGCGCCCCAAAATGGAATTCCATTAGCAACATATTCATCTTCCGTTGGATAGTTTGAGCTTCTATCTCCATTTTCAAAAATAGCAACATCACTTAATCTTACAAATTTCCATCCTTTTGGCAGTTTATAGGGTACTTCATTATTTGTGATTGATTGAAAAGTTTTTTCTCTTTTTATTTTACCGTCTTTGATTTGTTGTTCTTTCTCGGATTTTATTCGTTTTAATAGTTCGCTTGCCGGTTCGTCATTTGGGTCTTGTGGAACAAGTTTACCTTGAACAGCATGTTGTAAAATTGATTGGCGAATTTGTTTGGGTAATTTCTGATTCATTTCAGATAAAATTTCTTTGTTTTTGCCATATTCATCAATCAAAGGTAAAATTTCTTCCAACTTTTCCACAATACGCTTTTGTTCCATAAGCGGAGGAATTGGCACAATAGCATTTTTTAAATTATTTTGAGTAATCTGATTAATAGTAACAGTATTAACAGATTCTAAAGTTGCTCTAAATAATGGTGAATCAAGATATAATTTTATCCAAGAATTTATACAAGACCTAAAAATAGCCATAAATGTTCCAAATGTCATTGGCTCATCTAAATCTTTTATGATGGCAGATTTTCCAACTAGATTTTTACTACCGTTCCTTGCACAAATTAGTATATCGTCTTTTTGAACATAAAGACTTTCGTTTTTTATATCGGCAGTTACTCTCACCAAATCGTTCAAATCTATTTTATTATTTTGTATGTTACTAGAACGAAGAACCGGGATACCATTATCTAGTGTTGTTATATCTGTTGGCTTGTATGTCAATCCAATATTTGTATACCCGACATTCCCCAATCTCTCCCACTCCCAGCCTTGTGGAAGTCCAAACGGTTTTTCATCGTCTGTAATCGGTGGTAAAGGCTTTTCTTTTTTGATTTTACCATCTTTAATCAGCTGTTCCTTTTCAGCTTTTATTCGTTTTAAAAGTTCGCATGCCGGCTCATCATTCGGGTCTTGAAGAACTAGTTTCCCCTGCATTGCATATTGTAATATTGATTTTTTAAGAGTTTCTGCTTTCATTATTTAACCTCAATCATACTCTTAATTTTGCTCAAGATTTCATCAATAGTCTTATCAATTTCAGTTCTTTTTTCTTGATATTTTGCAATTAATTCCATTGGTGGCAAGATTTCTTCCTCTTCATAAGGATAACCACACAAATCCAAGTTATAATTTCTTTCTTTTATTTCTTGAATTGTATATTTTTTAGCTTTATCAAAGCCGTCAATATGTATTTCCTTTTTATTTTTCCACCAATCAATAACTTCTTGGAAATGTTCTTTTTTCATCGGTTTAGTTTTAGAAAAATTCTTATACCCTTCCGGCATATCCAGTCTATAAAACCATGTTTCTTTGGTCGGAGAGCATTTTGTGAAGAACAAGAGATTTGTATTAATTGAAGTATAAGGAGCAAAAACACTCTTTGGAAGTCTTATAATCGTATGCAAATTACAATCTTCCATCAATTTTTCTTTAATCCTTGTTTTTACACCTTCGCCAAACAAAGCCCCATCAGGAAGTACGATACCAACTCTTCCGTTCGGTTTAAGTTTTGCGATAATGTAAAGCAAAAACAAATCTGCTGTTTCTTTTGTTCTGTATGAAGCAGGAAAATTTGTTTCAATTCCGTCTTCTTCTGTACCGCCAAAAGGTGGATTTGTTACAATACAATCAACTCTTTCAGAGGGTGAAATATTATTAATTGGCTTTGCTAAAGTATTATCTCTTTTGATGTTTATCGGTGTATCAATACCATGTAAAATCATATTTGTTGTGCATAATTGATGTGGAAGAGGTTTCTTTTCAATCCCATAAATTGAATTATTTAAAACTTCACCGTCATTTGTCGTTGTGCTTTGTTTTTTCAAATGCTCAATTGTGCAAGCCAAAAAACCACCTGTACCACAAGCCGGGTCAAGAATAGTTTCACCTAATTGAGGGTTAACCATATCAACAATAAATTGAGTTACAGCCCTTGGAGTATAATATTCGCCAGCATTCCCTGCTGATTGCAAGCTTTGCAAAAGTTGTTCATAAATATCATTAAACAAGTGCCTATCTTCTGAGGAGTTAAAATCAATCTCGTTAATCTTGTTTATAACTTGCCTTAACAAAGTTCCTGATTTCATATAGTTATAAGTATCTTGGAAAATATTACTAATAATCAGTGCTTGTTGATTTGTTGGGTTTTCCAAATTCTGCAAATATGGAAACAAGTCATTGTTAATAAAATCAATCAATTCATCACCGGTTAAACCTTCATCATCTTTTGCCCAATTTTGCCAACGGTATTGTTCTGCTAATGGCGATTTATAATCGTCTTTTATAATTTCTGCTTCATCTTCTTTATCCGCAAAAATCTTTAAAAACAACATCCATACAATTTGAGAAAGACGCTGTGCATCTCCATCTACACCTGTATCTTTTCTCATAATATCTTGAATTGATTTTATTACACTTGATATATTTGACATTATTACTCCTCAATTCCCAGATCTTTTTTTAATAGAGTCGTCAGTTCTGAAATGAGTTTAATATATCTTTCTATTTTTTGTTTGTTCTTGTCAAGGTTATCTTTTGTATTAATTACTAAATCAGGATTAACATCTAATTCGACAATTTCTTTTATTTTTGTTTCAATTTCATTATTTATGTATATCAAGATTTCTAACCCTGGCATTGATAGATAATTTTTAATTCTTGAAAACTCTCTGTATAAATTAATTACGTTACTTTTTTGAAGATTAAATTCCTCTTCTGAATTGCATTGTTTTTCATTTAACAAATGTATGCTAGCAACCGTCTGTCCAGAGATTCGCCAAAATTTATCACATATTTCAAAATATTTAGCATAAGCATTGTATTTCTTTTCGTATAGAAACTGTTTTTGGTGTTTTTCCAATTCCAAATTTTTAGTGCAAAAAGGTATAATTATAGATGCCATAATAGCAGATAAAGCTATTGCGGAATCAAATTTCTCATAACAAACCATTATTACAACTGCTGCTGCTAATAATGCCATAGACAAACCTAAAATGATATCTGTGGCTTTAAAATCAATGTACTTCATTATGCTACCTCATTGTCATTAAACAATTCTTTTTCCAATTCTCTAATGGCTTCTTCATATTGGGTTTTGCCACCAAACTCTTTTATGATTTCAACAGGAGTACCTATTTTATCAAATGGTTGGAAATTAAGTATTTCTCGGCTTTCTATTTCAATAATTCCTGTATCGGCGAATTTATCGATTAATGCATTTAATACAGCACGAGCTTTTTCAGAGTATTTACCAAAATAATTTCTTTTCTTAACTTTTTCTGCTCTCTCTTTTCTCGATAATGGTGGCATATCAAAAGTTACGTGGCAAATTAAATCAAAAATGCTAAGTTCCTTGCCAGTTTTTTGTTTAACTTCTTCTCTTAATTCGTTAAACAGAATGCCTTGTTCTTCTAATTCTTCAATTATTGCAGATTTTTTATCAGTTTCAGACCATTTCTTTAAAAATTCATCAAGATTAGCAAATTGTTCCTTAAGATTTTTCTTGGTGTAATCAATTAAACTTTCGGTAATTAATTTTCCGTCTTTACCATAATATTGAACACGTTCACCAACTTGCACAACTTCAATACCATTAACATAGAATTTTTTTGTAGGGTTTTCTATGTCAATTATGCTTATATCAGGTGGCAATTCTACAACTGTTTCGTCTTCTGATATATTTTTAATAAGTTCCTCTACTTCTTCTTGAGTTTGCTCATCATTTGGCATTAGTTCTTTTTCTTGAATTTCTTTTACTTGTACAGGATTGCCATCAAACTCTTTATCTTCAAAAAGTCTAGTTACCCCTCTAAAATCTAAAATGGTAAAATACCACTTGCCATAATCTGGTCTCAATCGAGTACCACGACCGATAATTTGTTTGAATTCAGTCATTGAATTTATGTTGCTCTCTAAAACGATGAGTTTGCAAGTCTTAGCATCAACTCCTGTTGTCATAAGTTTTGAAGTCGTAGCAATGACTGGGTAAGTTGATTCAGGATCAATGAAGTTATCTAATTCTCTTTTGCCTTCGTCATTATCGCCTGTTATTCTCATAATGTATTTTGAGTTTTCTTTGACTAAATCTGCATTTTCATTAACCAATGCTTGTCGCATTCTGCTTGCATGGTCAATATCAGTACAGAAAACAATTGTTTTATCAAATCTACTATTGTTTTTGAGATATTGAGTAATTCTTTTTGCAACTAATTCAGTTCTCTCATCAACAACAATTCGTTTATCAAAGTCCTTCGTATTAAATTCTTCATCAGGAATTTCATTGCCATATTTATCAATAGTTCCCTGTGGAAGTTTCAATCCATCTAAATCAATATTTATTAAAGGGCGAATTACTTTATAAGGTGCTAAGAAACCATCTTCAATACCCTGCTTTAATGAATATGTATAAATAGGATCGCCAAAATATTCAATATTTGAAACCTCTTTTGTTTCTTTAGGTGTTGCAGTTAACCCTAAATGAGTAGCAGATGAAAAATAATCTAAAATTTCTCGCCAAGCAGAATCTTCTTTCGCACTTCCCCTATGGCACTCATCAATAACAATCAAATCAAAGAAATCTTTTGAAAATTGTTTATATGCGTCTTTATCTTCGTCATTTCCTGTGATACCTTGATATAAGGACAAATATATTTCATAAGATTTATCAATATGACGTTTTGTAATCTTAGTCATTTTATTGCCAAATGGTGCAAAATCTTGATTTTTTGTTTGGTCGACTAAAATATTTCTATCAGCTAAAAATAAAATACGTTTTTTCTTTTTAGATTTCCATAATCTCCAAATAATTTGGAATGCAGTATAAGTTTTACCCGTACCTGTTGCCATTACAAGAAGAACTCTGTCTTGACCTTTTGCTATTGCTTCCACTGCCCTATTAATTGCAATTCTTTGATAATATCTTGGCTCTTTATTGCTTGATACATCTTTATGGTAGTTTTGAGTATAAACTTTTTCTGTTTCTATATCTTCAATTTGTTTGAATTTCTTAAATTTTTTCCACAATTCATTCGGTGTTGGGAATTTATCCAAAGGCAATTCTAATTCTTTTTTGCCCAAATCAACCGTTCTATCATGGAATAAAAAAGCATCTCCGTTTGATGAAAATACGAAAGGAATATCTAGAGTTTCAGCATATTCTATTGCCTGCTGTATTCCGGCACCTACATTATGCTTATTGTCTTTTGCTTCAATAACAGCAAGAGGGATATTGTTTTTATAATACAGAATATAATCAGCTCTTTTTGCTTTACCACGAGAAACTAATTTACCACGTACAATAACTTTTCCTGCTGTAAAAGATACTTCCTCACGAATCTGCAAATCTTTATTCCACCCGGCATTTATAATTGCCGGAGTTATAAATTTTGTACAAATATCACGTTCAGATAAATCTTTTTTATTCATACAACCTCGTAATTCCCAAAATAATTGTAACACGAAAATAAGTAATATTTTTGTGTTACAATTGTAGAAAAATCTGGAGTATTTATGTCAAATGAAGTTTCTAAAATTTATAGTGATATTGCGGAACTATTAACTATTGCAAGAACAAAGGCATATCATACTGTAAATTCCATCATGGTTGAAACATATTGGAAAATTGGACAACGTATTATAGAAGAAGAACAAGGCGGAAGTTCAAGAGCTGAATATGGTTCTGAATTAATTGAAAATCTTTCTAAATATTTGACCGACACCTTCGGTAAAGGTTTTTCAGAAGCTAATTTAAAGAACATGCGCCAATTTTATATTGCATATCCTAAATTCGACAGACAGTGTCTAGCGAATTTATCTTGGTCTAATATTGCAAGAATTTTAAGAATTGATAATACAGAAGAACGCAACTATTACCTAACAGAGGCTGCAAATGAAAATTGGTCATATCGTCAATTAGAACGCAATATAAAAAGCGGATATTATCATAGATTATTATCAACACAAGAAAAATTTCCTGCTTGTGATAAAAAATTACCATCAGTTAAAAACACAAAAGAATTTGTAAAAGATCCTTACGTTTTAGAATTTCTTGACTTGCCCGAAAATATTGAAGGCAAAGAAAATATTTTAGAAACTGCTTTGATAAATAATTTACAAAAATTTTTGCTTGAATTAGGAAAAGGCTTTTCCTTTGTAGCAAGACAATTTAGAATAAGCACAGAAACTGACCATTTTTATGCCGATTTAGTTTTTTATAATTATTTGCTAAAATGCTTTGTTGTCATTGATTTAAAAACAGCAAAGTTATCACATGCTGATATCGGACAGATGGATATGTATGTCAGAATGTTTGACGAATTAAAACGCGGTGTTGATGATAACCCAACAATAGGAATTATTCTTTGTACGGATAAAAGCGAAACAATGGTTAAATACTCTGTTTTAGAAGAAAGCAAACAAATTTTTGCAAGTAAATATAAAACGATTTTGCCAACAGAAGAAGAACTTGCGGATATGATTGCAAAAGAAAATACAAAACTTTTAAGTGCAGAATAGATTTTATTCCTCAACTCCTAAAAAATCTCGTTTAATTTGTGCGATGATTTCCGGAGATAAGGTTTTTGGTTGTTGGGATTTTGTCGGCATAGCAGATGTTGGTTTTAATATTTCTTGTTGGTGAAATTTAGGCATAAATTTTAATAGATTAATTACCGAATACAATTCCGACTGTGGAAGTTTTGGATTTTTATCAATATCATTCATAATTTTCTTCATTAAAATTTGCACAAATTCTTTTAAATCGCTATTAAATCCACTTTTGTT
>JAJQFK010000002.1 GCA_021201175.1 Candidatus Gastranaerophilales bacterium
TTATAAAAGTGATAGTTCAGTGGGTGAAATTAATATTGAGAATCCGGACATTCCTTTTGACTGGCAGAATGAACTAAATACTGATATTTTATCCGAAGAACATATACAGATTTTAATAAGGTCTATTTTAAAACAAGCAATTTTAAACGATGTACATGAAATGTTTTTTGAACATGTTCCAAACGGTCTTAGTGTAAATTTTAGAAAAGATTCGGAAATAATTAATACAGGTCAAATACCATCTGTACTTGTTTTTCCGTTTATATCAAAACTGAAAACCTTATCCGGTTTAGATTCGAGTATATCAGAACTTCCTCAATCAGGCAAATTGATTTTTAAAGCGGAAGATTTAGTTTTAACAGCGGTCATTTCCGCTTTCCCAACTATTAACGGAGAAAGAATATCACTAAAAATATACAAACCGCCGCAGAAGTTAACTGAGTTCGGTTTAAATTTATCTCAAATAAATGATATTCTCTGTGCATTGAACCAATATGGAATAATTCTCGTATGCGGCGCTTCACTTTCAGGCAAAACCCATATTATTTATTCTATTTTATCGGAGATATCAACAAGAAATATTAATATTATGACAATTGAGTCCATATCAAAATTCAATCTTGAAAAAATTAACCAGTGTGAATTAAATGAAAATATTGGTTTTAATATGGATAAAGCAATGAGGTTTATAGAATTTCAATCGCCGGATATAATATATTTCGAGGGAATAACAAGTAAATCTGCCCTTGATTATATAAGTTCGCTTGTGTTTAAAAATAAAATTATAATAACGGAGTTTTTGGCGGATAATATGGCGGATTTAAATAATAAACTTTCCTATGCTGATTTTGAAATGTTTAAACCTTTAATAACTTGTCTAATATTTGTACATAGCAAAAACAGGATAGAAGTTTTTAATAAGTCTGATTTAAATAGATTTTTAAATTGAAATTTTAGTGGAATAAATATTGACTTTAAAAAAAAATACATTAAAAATTAATTAAAAATTCATCTAAACAGATGTACTACCTTTTATAAAAAAAGTTCATAATTCAATTGTATAATTATAGTTCAGAGCAGATTTATGCCGTTTAGGTACAGATTACAAAAAGTATTGGATTTCAGAGTCAGAAAGAAAGAAGAACAGCTAAGAGAAGTCCAAAAAGCAAAAAATGAAGTAGATAGAATACAAGGTCTTATAGATGAAAATAATAACGAAATAAAAAGTGTAATTAAAATAATGCATTCCACACCTGATTATAGGCTTATTGATTCTTATGACAAATATTTAAAACACCTCTATGTAAAAGGTGATGAGTTGGAAAAGCAAAAACTTGAAGCAGAACGTATTCTGCAAGACGAAAAAAATAAACTTATTGAAAAAGAGAAAGAAGTAAAAGTACTCGAAAAGCATAAAGAAAAAGCACGTGAAACATATATTGAAGAAGAAAAACAAGCAGAAAATAAGCAATTATCAGAAGTCGCAATTCAAAAATACTTTGAACGAACAAAAATGAAAAAAGAAGAAGAACCAGAAGATACATAAAGGATTATTTATGAAAGTAGATACACAGCAAACATCACAACAAATAGAAAATAAAGATTTTAATATTCAGCTTGATGATGAAGATGAGGCAATGTTAATACCGGCGAACGGTACTTTTGCAGATATAATATCATCCCAGTTATTAACTGCTTCGACGAGCGAAGAAACACTGCCTGATATTGATTTTAATTATGATTCTGTATCAATGTCGCTTCAAGATGCAATGTTTTTTGTAAATCTTGCACAAAACGGACAATTCAGTATAGCCGTTCAAAATGGCGAACAGCCTGTAATAAACAGTATTGATTTATCTCAAAATACAATTACTCAAAAAAATGTAGAGGTAACAAATCAATTAACGACATTAATAGAGAAAGCACAAAATACGCAAAAACCTGTACGTATTTCATTCGATAATGATGTTTCTGTTATTTTAAAGATTGATAAACACGGGAAACTTACCGCTGAATTTATTCCGGGGAATACAGAGGTTGAAAATTATTTAAGAAATAATATTTCATCTTTAAAACAAAAATTTGATGAACAAAATTTGCCATACAACGATTTATTATACAAACAGAATAACAAACAAAATAGAAACAAAAAACAAAATAAAGGAGAGCACTAATGCGTGACGCATTTATTAATGCTGTAAATACACAAAAAATAACAATTGAATGGATGAGTGATATATCTGAAAACCTTGTTAATGCATATACTCCGGGATACAGAGAAAAGAAATTCACCTTCAAAACATTTCTTGACGGTTCACTTGCAGAAACCCGATTAAGAAATGTCGGACAAGGGAAATCTATGCCCGGAACTTCAGATGAAAATATATATCTTGAAGGAAGCGGATATTTTGTACTTAGAAATGATGCCGGCAGACTTGTTTATACAAGACTGGGCGAATTTAAATTTGACGGAGAAGGTGTATATAGAAGTACAGACGGGCAAGCGGTTCAAGGTTATATTTTAAATGACAAAGGAGAAATAATGAACGGGGCAAAACCTGTGGATGCTGATTCTTTTGTTGACACCGCATTTGACGGAGGTGCTGCATCTGTTCCTACTACAAATATAAAATTATGGATAGATCCAAGTAACGGAAAGTATCTTGGTAAATATGAAGAATTTGAGTTTAAAGATGACGGCATATTATATGGTAAAGCGGACAGCGGTCAAGTAATGACCCCGTTGTATAAAGTTGCTGTAATTAACTTTCATAATCCGCAAATGTTATATGAAGTTGCAGATGGACAGTTTACGGAAACTGCCGAATCCGGCAGACCGGTTGTCGGCAGAGGCGAAGTTCGAGGCGGACTTTTAGAGTTGTCAAATGTTGACTTTGATGCAAATACCGCTTATTATCAACAGGCAAACATACAGCGAGAATTAGCTAACCAGTTGATAAAATCATATAAACAGCTGCTTGAAAATGCTATTGAACTTATGACAAGTTAATAACGACTCGGAATGAGCAGTAATAATGTGAGATTCTGTAAAACAGAATCTTTTTTTTATATAAAACAGCAAAAAAAAATTTGTTTGTATTTTAAATAAATATAAAATAAAAAAAAGGGATATATGTTAGTTTCAACAATCGGAAAAACAAATAATCATTTTGAGAGAGAGTATTCTTATAACAAAACGGCAAATAGTTCTTCTCAACCAAAACAAAGCTCAATACCTGTGAGTGCAGAAAATATAAAGGCAAATTTATGTCCGGCTTTTGGCAGACAGACAAAAATTGCAGATATTTACCTTAAAGATAAATATACGGGAAAAAATGTTAAAGCCTCTTTAAACAGAGAGAGAATCGGAGATTATTCAAAATTCAAAGTATATGTGGACAGAAAAGAAGCAGGTTATCTAGATATGGATACTAATGCAGTTTTTCCTGAAAATTCCTATTTATTATCTGTTCCGGACAATAATATACCACAGGTAAGTCATATTCGTTCGCTTATGGGCAAAAAATATGAAGGGATAGGAACAGCATTGATAAATGCAGCAGTATTTGAAAGCAAATTAAGGGGAAAAAACGGAGTTTTGTGGACAAAAGCCCAAAAGGGTTATGCCGCAAATCTGGCTGAATATAGAAGTAATGAAAATCCAATTCCTTTTTACTATAAAGTTGGGTTTAAGGCGGTAGATGAGCATGTCCACCAAATAATAGAAGAATGTTTAAAACAAAAAAAATATGAAGAACTTCCAAAATCCGCTTTGCTGTTGTTGGAGCCGAATGCATTAACAAATAAAGATTATATTGCTTCTTCTTTTTAGAATAAACAAATATTGTTACTACATTTTTGGTATGCGAATATGATTGATTTTTACTCAAAAAACTAATCATTAATTTTTTCATACAAATTTTGTTCAAATGAGTTGTAAAAATGAAATATTAATTTTTTGTTTATTTTTTCAAGAAATTTGAAAATGAATGTTATAAAAAATATAGTGAAATAAATCAAAGAAATGGAGATAAAATCATGGCAAAAACAATAGGTATCGATTTAGGGACAACAAACTCGGTAGTAGCGGTAATGGAAGGCGGAAAACCTACGGTTATCGCAAATGCTGAAGGTTCAAGAACAACCCCTTCAATAGTAGGATTTTCAAAAACCGGTGAAAAATTAGTCGGGCAATTAGCAAAACGTCAAGCTATTTTAAATCCCGATAAAACTGTTATATCAATCAAACGTCACATGGGCGAAGATTACAAAAAGAATATAGACGGAAAAGACTATACTCCGCAAGAAATTTCAGCAATGATATTGAGAAAACTTGCAGATGACGCTTCAAATTATCTTGGAGAAAAAGTAACCTCTGCGGTAATAACAGTACCAGCATATTTTAACGATGCACAAAGACAAGCAACAAAAGATGCCGGTAAAATTGCGGGCTTAGATGTATTACGTATAGTAAACGAACCTACGGCAGCAGCATTAGCATACGGCATGGAAAAAGAAAAAGCTGAAAAAGTTTTAGTATTTGACTTAGGCGGCGGTACTTTTGATGTATCTGTTCTTGAAATCGGTGACGGTGTACAGCAGGTACTTTCCACTTCCGGTGATACACACTTAGGCGGTGATGATTTTGACCAGAAAATTATTGATTGGCTGGTTGCTGAATTTAAGAAAACAGAAGGTATAGACTTAAGAAATGATAAACAAGCTATGCAGCGTTTAAAGGAAGCGGCTGAAAAAGCTAAATGCGAATTGTCATCAGTTGTTGAAACGACAATCAATCTTCCGTTTATTACAGCAGATGCAAACGGACCAAAACATTTAGATATGAGTTTAACAAGAGCAAAATTTGAAGAATTGTGCTATGACCTGATTGAAAGATGTAAAAAACCTGTAGCAGATGCATTGCAAGAAGCCGGATTATCAAAGAATGAATTAAATGAAGTTGTACTGGTTGGCGGTTCTACACGTATTCCTGCGGTACAGGCTCTTGTAAAAGAATATACTGGAAAAGAACCGAATCAATCTGTTAATCCCGACGAAGTAGTTGCTGTTGGTGCTGCTGTTCAAGCAGGTGTACTTGCCGGAGAAGTAAAGGATATTATCCTTTTAGATGTTACTCCTTTAACATTAGGTATTGAAACTTTAGGCGGAGTAATGACTCCTTTAGTTCCAAGAAACACAACAATACCGGTTGCAAAATCACAAGTATTTTCTACTGCCGAAAATAACCAGACCGCTGTTGATATTCACGTTCTTCAAGGTGAAAGACCAATGTCTAAAGATAATAAATCTTTAGGTATGTTCAGACTTGAAGGTATTGCCCCTGCAATGAGAGGTATTCCTCAAATTGAAGTAACTTTTGATATCGATGCAAACGGTATAGTTAAGGTATCTGCAAAAGATAAAGCAACCAATAAAGAACAAAAAATTACAATTACAAACTCCTCTAATTTATCTGAACAAGATATTGACAGAATGGTAAAAGAAGCTGAAATGAATGCGGAAGAAGATAAAAAACATAAAGAAGAAGCTGAAATAAGAAATAATGCTAACAGTTTAATCAGTTCAGCAGAAAGAATCGTTAAGGATTTTGAAGGAAAAATTGCCGAAACAGATAAAACAAAGCTTGAAGAACAGAGAAAAAATCTTGAAAATGCTTTAAAAGAAAATAAATCATCTGATGAAATTAAAAAATTATCGGAAGATTTACAGCAGACAATGTTTGCAATATCTCAAGCAGCATATTCACAAGTACAGCAAGAAGGCACACAAAGTGCAAACTCTGAAAATGCTTCTTCACAGCAAGAATCAACTTCCTCTAAAAATGATGACGATGTAATTGATGCAGAATATACTAAAGAGTAAATAATGTAAGTTCCATTCTTAACAGAACGGGAAAAGAACAAAATTCAATAAAAAGGCGGCATAATAATTTCAATGCTGCCTTTTTTAATTCTGGGTTAAAACACATTGCGAAATGAACAGAACTAAAGTTTGGAAGATTTTAGACCAATAATTATACTGTTAAATTTTTGAAAAATGTTGTATAATCAGTTTCAAAAGTAAACTGTTTTCATTCGGTAATACATAAGCCGTGTGCAGTTATAGAGTTAATTGAAAGGAGATATTTTATGTGGAAAAGCGACATTGACATCAATAAAGTAGCGGAATTAAGATTAAAACCAAATGTATATTTCGGATTTGGTGCTATCAATAAAATAGAAGATATAGCAAAAGATATGAAGTCCAAAGGAATAGATAAAATTCTTGTTGTTTCCGGAAGAAATGCTTATAAAAGTTCAGGAGCATGGGAAGTCATTGAAAAGGCATTAAAAAATAATAATATAGAATATACAAATTATGCGGAAGTAACCCCGAATCCTACGGCAGATGCGGTTGACGCAGCAGCAAAACAAGGTAAAGACTTTGGCGCGAAAGCTGTTATGGGAATTGGCGGCGGGTCGCCTATAGATGCTGCAAAATCTGCTGCAATTATTCTGGCAAATGAGGGTGTTACTGCTCGCGATATTTATGAATTTAAGTTTATTCCTGAAAAAGCTGTTCCTATAGTTGCTATAAATCTTACACACGGAACCGGAACAGAAACAAATAGATTTGCGGTTGTTACAATACCGGAAACACAATACAAACCCGCTATTGCTTATGATTGTATTTATCCTTCATATTCAATTGATGATCCCGCTTTAATGATGAATTTATCTCCGGAACAAACGATATATGTTTCTGTTGATGCTGTAAATCATTCAGTTGAGGCGGCAACAACAACGGTAGCATCTCCATATTCTGTTACAACAGCAAAAGAATGTATTGAACTTGTTGCAAAATATTTGCCTGTAATAAATAAAGACCCACAAAATAAAGAAGCAAGATATTTCTTGTTATATGCTTCAATTTTAGGCGGTGTAAGTTTTGATAACGGATTATTGCATTTTACACACGCACTTGAACATCCTTTAAGCGGAGTTAAACCTAAACTTGCTCATGGGTTGGGTTTAGCAATAATCCTGCCCGCGGTAATTAAGTATATTTATCCTTCTAAATCAAAAACAATAGCTGAATTATTCAGTTCAATTATCCCTGATTTAAAAGGAACTCCGGATGAAGCACAATATGCCGCAGAAAAAGTTGAAGAATGGCTATGCAGTGTAGGAATTACTAAAAAATTATCAGATGAAGGTTTTAGCGAATCTGATATTGATAGTCTTGTTGATTTGACATTTAGAACTCCTTCTTTATCCGGTTTACTTGCGATTGCACCGGTAGAAGGAACAAAAGAGGTTGTAAAGGCAATATTCACAGAATCATTACAGCATTACAACAAATAAATTGTCGGCAAAATTTTAAGAAAATTAAACGGTATAATATAAGATTGCGAGGAAATATTTTATTTCCCGCAATCTTTTTATAGATACATTTATAAATTTTGCCAATTCGGGCATAATCTAGTGTCGAGCGCATTTTTCGATGACCCGTCTTTGATTTTCTTCCATTTCGGGTAACAGCGTCATTGCGAGAAAATCTTTGATTTTCGTGGCAATCTCTTACTATATTTTGTCTAGATTGCTTCGCTAACGCTCGCAAAGACGATTTCAATATAATTTCATTTATGTATTTGAAGTACCGGATAAAATATTTATAAATTTATTGGCATTAAGTTCCGGAGAGTCAGCATTCATTATTGCTCTAACAACAGCAATTCTTTTTGCTCCCTGATTTATGACCTCTTGGCAATTATTTAAGTCAATCCCTCCGATTGCAAAATACGGAATATCAATATTTTTGCTAACCCAGTTTAAATATTCAAATCCGACGGGCTGTGTATTTTGTTTTGTAGGGGTTGCGAATATAGGACCTGCTCCTATATAATCAGCGCCTGATTCTTTTGCTTTTATTGCCTGTTCTCTACAGTGTGTTGATATTCCGATTATCATATTTTCGCCGGCTATTTCCCTTGCGGATTTTATATCTATATCCTCTTGCCCGAGATGAACTCCATCTGCATGCACAATTTGGGCTATATCAATCCGGTCATTAACTATAAATAGAGCATTGTAGATAGAACATAATTCTCTAATTCTTTTTCCAAGTTCTATTATCTTGCAGGCTTCAATATTTTTTTCGCGCAATTGAACTATTTGAACACCGCCTTTTAAC
>JAJQFK010000053.1 GCA_021201175.1 Candidatus Gastranaerophilales bacterium
TTGGAAGAAGTTCCCCATCTTCCATAAGCTGAAACATAAATAAATCTTTTCCCAGTTGGTTTGGTTTCCTGCCAAATCCGTTTACATCTACCGATATATAAATTTGATTTACACTTGAATTTTGAATAAGAATTATACTTCCGTCATTAAGTACAAATTGTCCGTCATCAAAACAAGAGTAATTAATATCTGTAGTTCCGTTATAGTTTTTATATTTTGATTCACTATCATCAACTGTATTGATATTTGGTATACAAGATTTTGATTCTGTGCCTTTTCCACAATCAGTCATAACATTTAAATATGGTAACATTATACTTTTTATTTTAAATGCTAAACCATCTTGTCCGGCTTTTAATCTTACTCCATTATCAATATAATATTTATCTAAAGCCTGTTTTAAGACAGAATAATTCTTTTTTAGTGCGGATTTTAATGAGCGTTCCTGATAATTTGCATAAATAAAAGGAACCGTTATAGCTGCAATAATTCCGATAATTACAAGAGAGATGAGTACTTCGGCAAGTGTAAATCCATAAAAATCCTTTAGTAATTTTTTCACATGCCAAATCTCCATAATAAAATATTACTAACTAGTATTAAACTACTGCTTGGTAATAGTTTAATACTTAAAACTTATTTGTCAAGCAAGTATAATTTTTATATGAAAGCAATAAAAGATGAAAGAAACAAAATATTTGCAAGAAATTTAAAAGCGGAACGATACCGCAGTAATCTAACACAATTAGAGTTAGCAGAATGGGTAAATGTAAGTGAAAGTACAATAAGTCTTTTAGAACGGGGCTTGCAGACACCATCTGTTTTTCTTGTTTTTGATATTGCAAAAACACTTAAAATTGACATAAATGAATTATTAAAAAATATCAATTAGTTTGTAGATATTTTTTCAAACAACTAAGCAATATCAGAACGGAAGGTTTTTCCTTTGTATTCAACTTTATTTACATAGTCGTATACTTTGTTTATTGAATCGGTTCCGCAGTTACAAATGCTCATGACACGTCCTTTGGCGGTATAAAGTTTATTTTTTTGTTTTTTTACTCCGGCATAATATATATTTACATCATTTGAAAACGGCATTGTAATTTCATTACCGGTTTCAGGAGTATTGGGGTAGCCATTGGAGGCAAGTACTACACATATTGATTTTTCTTTTTTAAAACTCAATTTTGTATTTTTGAGATTTTTTTCTACAGTATTTTTTAATAAGAGTACTAAATCATTTTCAAGACTAAGCATTAAAACCTGTGTTTCGGGGTCGCCGGAGCGCATATTAAATTCAAGAACTTTTATCCCTTCCGAAGTTATTATAAGCCCGGAATATATAAATCCCGTAAATTTTGCCTTTTCCTTCCTCAATGCTTTTTCAAGAATTTTTGTATAGTCAAGAATAAGTTTTTTATCTGTTTCAACCGGACAAACAGCGCCCATTCCTCCTGTATTAGGCGAATTTATTGAGGGATTGAGTTTTTTATAATCTCGTGCGGGAATAAACGGCTTTAATGTATTTCCATCCCAAAGGCTTATAAGAGAAAGTTCTTCTCCGGCTAAAAATTCTTCAACAACTATTTTTTTTGAAGATTCTTTAAATTTACCATTAAGATATTCTTTTATTATATTTTTCGCTTCTGATTCATTGTTTGCAATACATACGCCTTTACCGGCGGCAAGTCCGTCGGCTTTAATTACATAAGGGTATGTAAACGGAATCTTTTTAATGTCTTTTTCTGTTTGAACAATTACATAATCAGCACAGGGAATGTTATTTCTTTTCATAAATTCTTTTGCAAAAGATTTTGAACTTTCAAGCTGTGTCCAATATTTGTCCGAACCTATACAAGGAATTGCATATTTTTGAAAAATATCCACAATGCCTTGTGCTAATTGTGTTTCTGAACCTATAAGAACAAAATCTATTTTGTTTTGGCGGGCGATTTGTGCAAGCTGTTCAAAATTTTGAGCTTCAAGATTTATACCTGAATCCTTAAATCCGTCATTTGCCCCGAATAAATATAATTTATTTAAATACTCCGATTTCAATAATTTATCCGCAAATGCATGTTCTCGTGCACCTGAACCAATAAGGAGAATATTATATTTCCGTATCAGTTTTTCGATAGTTTTAGGAAGCAGCGAGTGTTCAATTTCGTGAATTTTGGTTTCCAGTTCTTTTAAGGTCATTTGCGGAGTTAATTTTATTTTTTTAGAGGCTATAACTTCTCCTGAATCAACTTCTTCTGTTACATAATGAATAGTTACTCCCGTATTTTTAACTTTTGATTTAAAGGCTCGTTCGATTGCATTTTTTCCTTTAAATTCCGGCAAAAGTGATGGGTGGATATTTATAAATTTACCTAATTGCAATACTTTTTTTGGTAAAATTCTCATATATCCCGCAAGAACAATCAAATCAAATTTATTTTTTAATAAAAAATCGTACGTTTGTTCAAACGGAACATAAAAATATTTTATATTTAATTTTTCGGCACGTTTTAAGACAAATGCATCTTTTTTATCAGATACACAAATAAACTCTATTGAACTGTTTATAAAATATCTTATAACTGCTTCAAAATTAGAACCGTTACCCGAAGCAAAAATTGCAATTTTCGTCATTATTTTTTATAACTCCAAACTCGAACGGATTATATTTTTCACAAATCTTTTTAATTTCAGAAACATATTTTTTGTCAGCAACCAAACAAAATCCGACTCCGATATTAAAAGTCTTAAACGATTCTTCAAATCCGATTATGTTTTCAAGCTTTTTAAAAATATCCTGTTGAGGAACATTCTTAATATTAACTTTAGCACATAAATCCTGCGGAATAACTCTGATAAGATTATCTTTTATTCCGCCGCCCGTTATATTTGCACATACTTTTATCATTTTATTTTTCACGAGTTGTTCTATCTCTTTTATATAGATATATGATGGTTTTAAAGTTGACATAAATTCCTCATAAGATAAAAGTTTATTTTCAAACAAATTTCTAATAAGAGTAAATCCGTTAGCATGAATACCGTTTGAACAAAGCCCTATAATAACATCCCCTTTATGTACGTTATTTTTACTAAGAAAATAATCTTTTTTAACAAGTCCGATTGCAAACCCTGCCGTATCAAAATATTTCTCTGTTATGAGGTCTTTTAACTCTGATGTTTCGCCTCCAAGAAGTACGGTATTATACTGTTCTAATTGTTTTTGCAGGCTGTATAAAACTTTAGAGGTAAATTCAACATCAAGATTATTTACGGCAATATAATCAAGGAAGAATAGAGGTGAAGCACCTGTACAAATTAAATCATTCAGATTCATTGCTATTAAATCAGCAGCTATGCAATCTGCCATTTTATACTGAATCAACGGCATTATTTTAGAGCCGATACCGTCTGTTGCTGCTGCAAAATAATAATCCGGAAGAATTTCAGATTCGTATATACCTGCAAACCTTCCTATATTATTGCTTTTCAAAGTGTTTTTTAATATTTGCGTAAATAAATTAGATTTTTCTATATCTACACCGGAATCTTTATATGAAATCATTATTTTTTTGATTCTCCATAAAACAATTGTAACACCATTTATCAGGTTCAAAAACTTTTTTAAATCCCTCTGTTGAAATATATTTTAATCCGGCAGCTCCTAAGTACTCCGCTAAGGCAGTTTCACTGTTAAATTTATTATAAATAAGTTCTTCTTTATTTGGAATATCAATACCCCACAAACAGGTATTAATAATAGCAGGAGCAGAAAGTCTTATATGAACCTCTTTTGCGCCCGATTCGTATAATAATTGAGTTAAATATTTCATTGTTGTACCTCGTACAATCGAATCATCTATAAGAATAATCTTTTTATTTTTGATTACACTTTTAACCGGAATGTATTTCTTTTGTGCAATTTGTTCTCTTTTTTCGGTTTCCGGTTGTATAAAACTTCTCATATTAATATTTCGTTTTAATCCTAAATGCATAGGAATTTTAGAAACTTCGCTATAGCCGATAGCTGCATTGAGTCCGGAATTCATTACGGGAATTACAACATCTGCTCTTATATTATCTTCCGCTGCAAGTATTTTTCCAAGTTTGAGCCTTGTTTGATATACGTTTTTTGAAAAAAATTCAGAAGCGGGATTTGCAAAATAAATATGTTCAAATACACACTGTTTTGTATAAACAGAATTATAATATTTTTTTATCTCCCATTTATCCTTTGTTATTTCAATACATTCACCGGCATTTATTTCTATAATTTTATGTATTTTTAAAGAATCAAAAGCACAGTCCTCGGAAGCAAGAAACATACCTTCTTCCGCTATACAAAACAAAAGAGGGCGGAATCCGTATATATCTTTAATTCCGATAATTCTTTCAGGAAGCGCCATAACAACAGACCATGCACCATTAGCAAAATTTTTTATTAAACAATGTGAAATATCTTCCAATGTCCAATCAGAAGGCGGTTTATCAATTTCTTTTATCAGGGTATTAAATATAATCTGTGTATCATTATCGTTTACATTTAAAGAAACATTACCGTTATGTGCAATAGCTGCATTTTCCCTGTATATTTGACTGCAAAATGGCTGGGCATTAATAATATCAGTATTTGAACATGTTGAATACCTTACATGTCCTATACCAAAATTTCCTTTCAGCGGTTTTATATTTTTAAAGACTTCACATACAAGCCCTGTATTTTTTATCAGTTTATAATCAAAATCACCCGCACAAATTCCCGCACTTTCCTGTCCTCTGTGCTGTAAAAGTGAAAGTCCGTATTTTATGTATTCAAATGCATTATTATTTTTAACCATGCAGGCAAAAATACCGCATTCCTCGTGTAGCTTCAACTTGTTAACTCCAAATT
This sequence comes from Candidatus Gastranaerophilales bacterium, assembly GCA_021201175.1. GTDB lineage: Bacteria > Cyanobacteriota > Vampirovibrionia > Gastranaerophilales > Gastranaerophilaceae > Avigastranaerophilus. Next base: position 4,895 of record JAJQFK010000053.1, read on the forward strand.
AAGAGAATTTTCATATATATCAAACAATTCTTTTATATTAAACCGAAAATTATTAAATTCCAATGTATCCTGCATTGTTTTTCATAAAAATCTAAACGGCAGGTTATATTTTTTAAAATCCGATTCAAGACTTCTTTTTGAACAAACAATATATCTTCCTGTTACTTCGCCAAAAAGTGATTTACGTGCGTTTTCAATATTAATAAGATTCCCTTTAAATCCCAAATGAGCAGTATGCAAAAGTTCAAAAAGAGAAACAAATACTCCTCCTTTTGATACATCATTACAAGCGCTTATTTTGTTTTCAGAGTACATATTTAATATAAAATCCGCAAGTTGTAATTCTAAATTTGTATCAACAATATCGATTTTGCCTCCAAGAAAATTATAAAATAATTTTTGATATAAAGCTCCTCCCGTATCGGAATCACATGTTATATCCCTTCCTGCTAAATAAATAAAATAATTTTCTTTAAGATTATTCTTTAATATATTTTTGTATGAAATTCCCGCCATACCGATTACAGGCACCGGAAGTATTTTAGAAGGCACGAAAAATGCGGGCGGCACCGGATTATGTGTGCTGTTTTCGTTATAGAAAGAAACATTTCCGGAAACTACCGGAATTTTTAGTTCTTTACAAGCTTGAGAAATTCCTTTAACGGATTCAATAAATTGAAATGCGCATTCATCTTTTTCCGGATTAGCAAAATTAAGACAATTTGTTATTCCTTTAGGTCTGAATCCGCAGGAAATAAGGTTTCTAAAAGCCTCATAAACCGTATTTCTGCTGCCTTCAAAAGGATTCAAATAAGTTTTTCTATAGTCTGAATCGGCGGTAAATCCGCAGAAACATTTTTCTTCCTTTATCCATAGTGCGTTTGATGAAGTATTTTCCGGTTTTGAAACGGTTCTGTTTCCCACCATATAGTCATACTGGGAATAAATATATTTCTTTGAAGCAATATCCGGACATTTAAGAATTTCTATTATATCCTGTTCTTTAAATTCCGTATCCTGACATGTTTTAGAAGCATATTCTTTAATATAATCAGGTTCTTTGTTGTTCAAATTATAAGTTATACAATTATTAAGAACCTCCGGCGCTATATTTGCGATTATTTCATTGTTCCAAAATAACCTGTATTCCTTTTCCGGAATAGTTCTTCCTATTGCACATATATTAACCTCAAATTTAGCGGCAATATCGAAAATATGATTTAAATATTGCTCCTTCACAATAAAAATCATACGTTCTTGAGATTCAGAGAGCATAATTTCCCATGGCTGCATATTTTCTTCCCTAACAAGAACCTTATCAAGAAAAAGTTCCATACCGCAATTTCCCTTAAATGCCATTTCTGATGAAGCAGATAAGATTCCGGCGGCTCCGCAATCTTGTGCTGAAATTATTCCGTCAGATTTAAAAATTTCCAATGAAGCTTCTATAACTTTTTTCTTCATAAACGGATCAGCGGTCTGAATAGAAAGTCTATTTTCTTTTTTAATGTGTCCGGAATGTGATTTAAGTTCCTTTGAAGCAAAAGAAGCGCCATGAATACCGTCACGACCGGTTAAAGAACCTAATAATACTACTATTCCTCCGGATTTAGCTATAGATTTTACTATTTTATTTTTTTTGGCGATACCAACCGCCATTACATTAACTAACGGTAAGCCGGAAAAACATTCATCAAAAGAGGTTTCTCCTCCTATTGTAGGAACTCCTATTGAATTTCCATAGTCCGAAATGCCTTTAACTATACCTTCTAAAAGATACTTATTTTTCCCCTCATTTAATTGCCCGAATTTTAAAGAATCTAAAATAGCAACGGGTCGTGCATTAAGGGTCAAAATATCCCTTATAATTCCCCCGACACCGGTTGCCGCGCCTTGATAGGGGTCTATTGCAGAAGGATGGTTGTGAGATTCCATCTTGAAAAATATTACGTGATTACCTATTTCTATTCCGCCTGAATTTTCTTCGTTTAATACGGCATTATCATTAGGAAACAATTTTAAATAGTTTTTTGAATGTTTGTATCCGCAGTGTTCTGACCACATTGCAGAAAAAAGATAAGTTTCAAGCATATTTGGAGTTCTGTTTAAGCGTTTTTTTATTTCGTTATATTCAAAATCAGAAAGTCCGAGTTGTTTATATAAATAATCCGTTAACAAAGAGCCTCCTTATGTATAAATTCAAATATTACTCTGCCGTCGGTGTTTCCTGTTTCTTTAAAAACAGCACGCTCCGGATGAGGCATCATTGCAAGAATTTTATTCTTTTTATCATATAGTCCCGCTATATTCATATCTGACCCATTGGGATTATTTTTATATTTTAAAAAAATTAAATTCTTATCAAAATTATCAGGAGCAATATATCTTCCTTCTTTATGTGCTATTGGGAGGGTTAGTTCTGTATTTTGATATATTAAATTTTCTTCGCTGCATATAAATTTATTATTTATATTGTCTGTTAAAACACCATCTATAAGTTTTGATTCGCAAAGAATCTGAAACCCGTTGCAAATACCTATAGTCATTCCGCATTTATTTTTTATGTAGTCTTTTAATGCTGCAACAACCGGACTAAATTTAGCAAGTCTGCCCGAACGGATATAATCTCCGTATGAAAATCCCCCCGGTAAAAAAATAACATTATACCCTTGCAAATTTGTTTCATCATGCCTGATATAATCACACTTCCAACCAAAAAACCGGCATGCTTCATAGGTATCTCTGTCGCAATTAGTGCCCGGAAAAACAACTACTGCTGATTTCATGCTTCAATAACCTTTAATATTTCATAAACTTCAAGATTAGGATTAGTAAGCACTTCTTCACTTATTCTAACAGCTTTTTCGGAAGCTTGTTTTCTGTTTTTTGCATCTAATATAAGAGAAAAAAATTTGCCGACTTTTATTTTTGCTGTTTTATCAATATCAGTATTTTTAAGAACAGCCTCTGCCGCAAGTCCTTGCGGGTCTTTAATGCCTTCTTTCAGTGTAACTTTTATATCTATTAAAAATTTCATCTTGTTAGTTCGTTTAAACATTTTGCAGCATTAGTTGCATTTTCTTGGAGCAAAAGCGGCAGAACTTTAACCATGCCCGCCTTCCTTATAATTATAACTTATTTTTAATAATTTTTCAGTTATCAGATAAAGTTTTGATAAATTTAATCCGGTGTCGCCCGTATTTTTCGATGACCTTCTTGGATTTTGTTTCCTGCACAGCCCCTGCAACCACCTAATGGCTTTGCCAACGGATACAGGCTCACACGCT
>JAJQFK010000050.1 GCA_021201175.1 Candidatus Gastranaerophilales bacterium
CTTTAAGTTATAACCTTTCGTTTTTATTTAATCATAAATAAAATTACTAAGCAGGTTTGCTTCGTCGTTACACTCCTTGAAAAGACGGTTCATTGTCCTTACTCTACGGAAAATCCGCTTCTTGAATTTGCTTTGCGCTCACAGAGTAATGCCTCCGGAGCTTTGCTCCTGCCGGCTTTTTCTGTTCGCTTCCCGGACTCCGTCCGTCCGCAAATCCGCTTATCGCGAAATTTTCTTAGACAAATAGTTAATAATGTTTTTATACAAAAATGAGGGCGGCACCGGATTATGGTATATAAAAAGAGCGGTTAAAAAGCCGCTCTCTTACAAGTTTTATAACTAACTAGTCGTCATTTTCTTCTTCTTTTAGTTCTTCTAATTTTTCTAAATTACTTTCTATTTCGGATTGTGTCGTCTTATGCTGCATCATGAAGCTTAACATACTGCTGCTGTAAGTTGAAGAAGTTGACGATGTTGAAGAAGTTGAAGAATCTTCGGTATCAAAAACATTCATAGCGCTTTCAAGGTCTGTATCAAGTTTTTGGTGCCATATATCGGCATATTCTTTAGTTTCACCGTTCATTGTAAACGTTGCGCCTTCTTGCTGCATTAATTGATTGCCATTTCCGTCAAAATCATCAATAAGTGTTGTTTCATCGGTTTGTGCAAGATTTATTGAAGTGATTCCTAAATCTGAAAGTGACTGTGCTTCTGAATTATACCCGCTTGTTTTCAGTTTAAGACCATAGTTTTCTTCAAGATAAGCAAGGTCATTTTCGTCAAGAACATTATCGTCCTCTCCGTTGATTAGTCCTTCTTGACTTGCTAAAGCTTTCAATGCTTCAAATCCGTCGCTGTAGCCGTCAGCAACACCATCGCCGTCTAAATCGGTATTGTTGCCGAAACATTCAGAACCGTCACTTCCGGATACACCGTCGCCGTCTTTATCAAATACTAACACAGCATCTGCGGAATCATATATATTATCCATTTCGCCGTCACCGTCAATGTCATAACTTATTATGTTTTCTGATGTATTAACTCCGTCGCCGTCTAAATCTAAAGACAGAGGGGAACACGTGCTGTAACATGCCTGTGTTTCTGCGGTACTGTCACAATCTTCCATATAATAAACGGTTCTGCCGCTATCGGAATCTTCACCTAAATCGCTGTAATTATAAATTCTGCCGTTACCGTTTGAAATGATATCGTAACCGCCGTTATCACCATACAGCCTTGCAAGAGATGAATTTTGACTCATATCATAAATATGATACTTACCATCATCATCGCCTGTAGCAATAATATATCTGGGGTCGCCATTCGATAATTTTTCGGTTAAATCAATATTATTATCTTCAACAAGCTGATATTCTTCATCAGAAATGCCCAAATCGTCTAAAACATTAACTTTAATACTGTCATATTCTGTTTGTGTTTCGGTTCTTGCCGATTCGGCACTTGATTTTATTGATGACAAACCTGAAATATCCGATGTAAGTGTACTTATTTGCGAGTTATACGCTGTAATAAGTGCCTGTTTTGAGTCTGCTTGTGATTGCAGGTCTTGAATTTCATTATATACACTATCTAAATCGTTCCCAAGAGATTCTAAATCTATCTTCAAACTATCTAAAGAAGGATATCCTGCCAGCTTTCCACTTAAATATTCAGACCAGGAACCATCTTCTTCTTCATTATAATCGTCTGCAGCATTTGTCATAATTTTCCCGATTGCTGTAATCTGGGCAATGACTTCATCTATATCTTCTTGAATATCATCATATTCATCTTGTTTCTCAGATATTTGTTCTTGAAGTTCATCATATTCTTCCTGAACCTCTTTCATTTCGTCTTGTGCAGAAGTTAAAGCTGACTGTTTAGTTTCTATTTCTGACTCTAGAGAACTAATCAACTCATCATATTTTTCTAACTTTTCTTCTAATTCAGCCTTACGTTGTTTTGCTTCATCAGATGTCATTTCTGAACTGTCAGTACTGGATGGATACAAATTGTTTATTTCATTCAACAGGTCATTGTATGTTTGAACAGCACTCGATAAAGCTGCAACATCAGAACTTAAAGAAGAAGCTGTAGTACTAACATCGGAAGATGTTGTTGATGAACTTGTTGAAGATGTAGAATCGGTACTTGAAGTTGAGGATGTAGTTTTAGTCCAATCTATACTGCTATAATACGAAACACTATCTGTCACGATTAACTCCTTTTTCTTAATTTTCTTAATTTTTAATTTATATATCGGATTTTATACTTAATTTCTTTAATTTTTTTTCAATTTTAGTTTACAATTCTTAAAATTCAGAACAAATTGAGAACAAGTCGCTTAAATAGTCTAATTAGTTGTTGGAGTTTCTACCCCAACAAAACTACTAAGTTTGTTTTTTCTGAAACATAAAATATAATGTTGTCGGTTAGATGTCAGCGAAAAATGCGGGTGACACCAGATTAAGAAAATTATCCGGAAGTATGAAAAATAAACTTATCATTAAAGAATTGTATAAAATTGAGAAAAAAGATATAAAACGATGTGCGGAAATTGCTGCAAAAGCCTTCATCGATGACAATAGCTGTAGATTTATATTGGCTGCGAATTTAACATTTAAATCTTTGTACGATTTTCACTTAATGCTTTACAAGTCGGCATTTGACAGAATGTATATGTTTTCGGAAAGTGAAAAAATAAATAGCCTAATTATTATCACTCCGTTAAAGAATGCAGAACTATCAATTTTAAAATGTATAAAAGAAGGAGCACTTAAAATAATTTTTTCTCAAGGTGCAGGTATTGCCCTGAGAGCATTTCATTATGAGCAAAATTGCATAAAAATGCATAATAAATTTGCAACTAAGGGAAGCTGGTATATTTTTCAGTTTTGTGTGGTTCCGGAAGAACAAGGAAAAAAACTCGGCTCTAAGACGTTATGTCCTATTTTAAAATGGATGGATTCAAATAATATAAATTGCTGTTTGGAAACTCACAAAACCGTAAATGTTGAAATATACAAACATTTTGGTTTTTCTCTAAAAACGGTTAATACTTTGCCGATGAATAACGGATATCAATATGCCATGTACCGTTAAACATATATAATCTGGTGCCGACATGTATTTTCTCGGGCAATGTAAAAATTATATAAAAAATTTTTTATTTTTGATGTTTGAAATTTTCTTTTGTGTTATACTTATATAAGGGAATATGATATTTATTATCAAGATTTCCTAAAAAGGTAGTTATATAAGAGATTTACAACAAAAAGGGAGATAAAAATGATTAACTCAACACTTGAAAAATCAAATGAATATACCGATTTTCACCCCGGAAAATGGCAGAGTGAAATTAATGTACGCGATTTTATCCAACGTAACTATACTCAATATAACGGAGATTCAAGCTTTTTAGAAGGTCCGACCGATGCAACGGTAAAATTATGGGATAGATGCCGTGAATTGTTTAAAGAAGAAAGAGATAAAGGCGGTGTTCTTGATATGGATACTAAAATAGTTTCTTCTATTACATCTCACGGAGCAGGATACATAAATAAAGATTTGGAAACTATAGTGGGGTTACAGACAGATATGCCGTTAAAACGTTCAATGCAGCCATTTGGCGGCATTAGAATGGCTGAAACATCTTGTAAGTCCTATGGTTATCAAGTTGATCCCGAAATCTCCGAAATTTTTACAAAATATAGAAAAACACATAATCAGGGTGTGTTTGATGCATATACCCCTGAAATGAGAAAAGCACGCCACGCAGCTATTCTTACAGGGTTGCCGGATGCATACGGAAGAGGTCGTATTATAGGCGATTACAGAAGAATTGCTTTGTATGGTATTGATAGATTAATCGAAGACAAAAAAGAACAGCATGCGTCTATAGAAGGAGAAATGACTCCTGAAAAAATTCAGTTAAAAGAAGAAATTGCTGAACAAATCCGCGCTCTTGATGAAATGAAACAATTAGGAGCTATTTATGGATTCGATATTTCAAAACCTGCTTCAAATGCTAAAGAAGCTATTCAATGGTTATATTTTGGATATTTATCAGCTGTTAAAGAACAAAACGGCGCTGCTATGAGTATCGGAAGAACTTCAACATTCTTAGATATTTATATTGAAAGAGATTTGAAAAGAGGTATTATTACAGAATCTCAAGCACAAGAAATGATTGACCATTTTATTATGAAATTAAGACTCGTTAAATTTGCAAGAACTCCGGAATATAATTCATTATTCTCCGGCGACCCGACATGGGTGACAGAATCAATCGGCGGTGTCGGAGTTGACGGCAGACATATGGTTACAAAAAATTCTTTCAGATACCTTCATACTCTTGAAAATCTAGGTACAGCACCTGAACCTAATATGACAGTTCTCTGGTCAACAAGACTCCCCCACGCATTCAAACAATATGCTGCACATATTTCAATAACTACTTCTTCTATTCAATATGAAAATGATGATATGATGAGAGTTACTCACGGAGATGATTATGCAATAGCTTGTTGTGTTTCTTCAATGGTTGTAGGAAAAGAAATGCAGTTCTTCGGTGCACGTGCAAATCTGGCAAAATGTTTATTATATGCTATTAACGGCGGTGTTGACGAAAGATTAAAAGAACAAGTCGGACCTAAATATCGTCCTATTACTTCTGAATACCTTAATTTCGATGAAGTTATGGAAAGATATGAAGATATGATGGAATGGCTTGCAGGTTTATATGTAAATACTTTAAATGTAATTCACTATATGCACGATAAATATTGCTATGAACGTTCCCAAATGGCACTTCACGACAGAGATGTAAAAAGATATTTTGCAACGGGTATTGCAGGACTTTCTGTTGTTGCCGATTCTTTATCCGCTATTAAATATGCTAAAGTAAAGACAATCAGAGATGAAAACGGTATTGTAGTTGACTATGAAGTTGAAGGCGATTATCCTAAATACGGTAATAACGATGATAGAGTTGACCAATTTGCAGTAAATATAGTTAAAAAGTTCATGAATATGATTAGAAAACACTATACTTACAGAAATTCTATTCCTACAATGTCAATCTTGACTATTACATCAAATGTAGTATACGGAAAGAAAACAGGTAATACTCCGGACGGAAGAAAAGCCGGTGTACCGTTAGCTCCCGGTGCAAATCCAATGCACGGACGCGACACACACGGAGCTGTTGCTTCATTATCGTCAGTTGCAAAGTTGCCGTTTAATGATGCACAAGACGGAATTTCCAATACTTTCTCTATTATCCCTAATGCATTAGGTAAAGATGAAGTATTTATGGGTGACCTTGCAATTAATTTAGATTGCGGTTGCTGTGAAGATAATTTAAATTAAAAGAAAGAGGTGTATAATGACTACGCAACAAGAAGAAAATTTAATCAATTTGTTAGACGGTTATGTGGAAAAAGGCGGACACCATCTAAATGTTAATGTTTTTAACAGAGAAACATTATTAGATGCGCAGCAGCATCCTGAAAAATATCCTCAATTAACTGTCAGAGTTTCCGGCTATGCAGTAAACTTTATTAAATTGACTAAAGAACAGCAAGATGATGTTATTTCGAGAACATTCCATTCTCAAATCGGATGCGGCTGTTAATTAAATTAAATACAAATTCAAAAGAGGAGAACATTTCTCCTCTTTTTTGTTATAATTATATTATGCAAGAAGAAATATACGGAAATGTACATTCAATAGAAACATTCGGTACCGTTGACGGGCCGGGTATTCGTTTTGTTGTTTTTTTACAAGGCTGTCCCATGCGTTGTTTATATTGTCATAATCCTGACACATGGGAATTCAGAGAAAACAAAAAAATGAGTATTGCTGAAATATTGAAAGAGTATGAGAGTGTAAAAGAATTTTTAAAAAACGGCGGGCTTACTGTTACCGGCGGAGAACCGCTCTGTCAGATTGATTTTGTTTCGGAACTTTTTAAAAGTGCTAAATTAAAAAATATACATACGGCGCTTGATACTTCCGGTATTCTTTTTAATAAAAATAATACAGAAAAAATTGACCAATTATTGAATTATACAGATTTAGTTATGCTCGATATCAAACATATTAATGATGAAGAACATAAAAAACTCACAAAGCATTCTAATAAAGCTGTCTTAGAGTTTGCGCAATATCTTTCGGATAAAAATATTCCTGTTTGGATTAGACATGTAGTTGTTCCTTCTATAACTTATAATGAAAAATATCTTTCTGAATTAGGAGAATTTTTGAAAAGACTAAAAAATATAAAAGCATTAGATGTTTTGCCTTATCATGATTTGGCTGTACCTAAGTATGAGAATCTCGGAATAGATTATCCATTAAAAGGGATTCCGCCGTTAACAAAAGAACAGGCTTTAAAAGCACGTGAGATTATTTTAAAAGCCTATCGTGCCTCAAAATAATATTTTTTAGCAAATTTGGTGCAAAATATTGCACCCTACAACTAACACAAAATTGAATTTTTACATTTCTTAAATTATTCAGTCGGGGAGTTAAGTGTTGCGTTTTGTAAAAGAATTCGGTTATATAATCATATATAATCAATTTTAGAGAATCACAAGTTTTATATTTTAGGTTGTCCGTGAAAATGCGGCTAAAAATGCGGGCGACACCAGATTAAATGAAAGATTCTTCTTGAAATGAATATAAAAAATAATAATCCTTTGCTGCCTGTAAATAAATTAAAATACAATTTGAAAAGCAACATAAGCATTAATAAAGGCGAAGAAAATAAAATAACATGTACAGGTGTATCGTATATTCCCGCTAAAATAGTTCTTTCCCAAATTTGCCCTTCTTTTGGCGGAACTAACAAAGAACCTGCCGCCGGAGAAGAAATTGATATAAGTTCTGATTTTGATGATTTTATTTTTGAAGAACAAGCTGATAAGTTAAAACTTGATTCAATCCAAAAAGATATGGCATTTAAATTATACAGTATGGGAGTTAATCCCGTAACTGCCTGTAAAACGGCAAAAGAAGGCATAAATACCGAACAAGCGGATAGTGCAAAAAAATTGATTGCTGCTGGAATGCGCTCCGATAGTGCCGCAGAAGCAGCAATATGCAATAAAAAAGAAGATATAGACTCCATAATAGATGTTGTAAATAGTAAGTCATTAAACTTGTCTAAATTTAATTATATTCCATTAAATCTGAAAGCAGCCGGGGCAGTTTCAGATTTTGACATAAGATTTAAAGATAAAAATGTAAAAAAAGATTTTTTATTGGTAAGATTACAATGTGAAAAAGATGTCACAACATTTGAAGGACAAAATGTTATTTATACGAAATCACCTGATGAGACGGATATTAAAATTATGCAAACAATTAACCCCGACGGCTCAACAGATATAGAAAAAACTGAAAAATATAAAGACGGAAGCAGTAAAAGCTGGCATGTCGGGGGTAAAAGTTCATTTTATAATTACTACGATAAAAATGATTTAAAAATGCAAGTTGAATATAAATATAATGATTCACATACAGGGGTTGACAGTTTACTTGTAACTAAAAAATCAGATTTACATGAAGGGATTTTTGAAAAAACAATGTATCCAGTTGAAGAATTAAAGAAATATCCTGAACATTATGACATAATTGAAGGACTTAAAAACGGAGAAATTAAGGGCGGAAAAAAATTATGTGAAATCATTCCTAACAAAAACGGAACAATAACATATAAAGAAAACATTGAAAAAAATGGTTTAAATATTAAAAGAACATACACAAACGGAATAAACGGAATTGATTATGATTATCATTACATAATTGAAGAAAAAGACGGAACAAAAATTCTGGATACAGCATTGTCATTTGTAAAAAATTCAGATAATAAAACGACAACTATACTTAACGGAGAAAAATACATTGCCGAATTTGATGATACAACACAAAAAATTAAAATAACAGATTCCTGCAATGAAGTAAAAATAGTTGATATATCTTCAATAAAAAGCAATAATTTAGGCGAGTGTTGGAATGTATGTAAATTACTACCCATAAACTTATTGGAAACACTTAAAAATATATCGCAATGGACATATATAGATGAAAATATTAATTCGGAAATCAATACGCAAGAAAATATTGTTGAAGCAAAAGACGATATGAAAATAAGTGCACATGAACTCG
>JAJQFK010000254.1 GCA_021201175.1 Candidatus Gastranaerophilales bacterium
CTCTTAATAAACTCAAAAGTGAAAAATGTCCGTTTGGTTTAACAAATGAAGAATTTATAGAATTTAATAAATATAAAGAAAAATACATAGTATACAGAAAATTAACAAGAACACTGCAAAAACAAGCAAAACAAAAAGGCGATTTAAATGCGCCGGAAGTAACGGAGTATCTTAATAAAACAAGAGAACTGCGTGAAACTTTGCAAAAATACAAATGCGAAATATGCCGCGGTTACAAAAAACACATAAAAAATCTTGAAATTATTCAAAGATACGAAAAAAAATATAAAGAAATTTGTAAAACGGTAGAAAATCAAAAAGACATTTATTGGAATAAATTTCTTGCACATAAGCAAATACTGGAGCGAACCGGTTATATTAAAAATGGAGTTCCTACAGATTCAGGTATTACGTGTTCAATGGTCAGAGCTGAAAATGAATTGTTTTTATCGGAAATACTGTTAAAAGGAATATTAAATGAACTTGCTCCCTATGAACTGGCTTCTGTAATATGTGCGCTTGTTACGGAGGATTTAAGAAGCGATATTCATCCTAACCAGCCTATAAGCAAAAATACAAGAAAAGCATTGAATAAAATAAAAGACATCAGAAAAAAAATTGCAGTTTTACAAAGAGATTATGATATTGATACACAGATGTATGTAAATTCATTTTATTCGCCTTTAATCGAACAGTGGATATTAGGTACTCCGTGGGAGGACATTACAAAACAGGCAGATTCTTCCGAGGGTGACATTGTAAGAATTTTTAAACGAACAATAGATGTACTAAGGCAAATAACAATACTTCCGAATTTAAGTGAAGAATTAAAAGATAATGCCCGACAAGCAATGGAATCGATTTTAAAAGAACCTGTAGATGCTGATTAGGCTTCTAATTTATACAACACAATATGTAGGTAACTTAATCCGGTGCCAAGCGCATTTTTCTGCAATAAATTGCATGCTTGCAACTGTCCGCCATAGATACACAACCGATAAATTAAGTATAAATATTTTGTGTGCCTATAACACTGTGAACAATCAATTTTATGCTTTTTTGTTCAAGTGAAAACGAGTTTTATAAATATGTTATAGCATTTTCTTTTAATACTTTTGCAGCACAGGTTATTCCGTTACCTCCCTTTTTGCAGTCTGATGAATTGTTGCCGGCACCTGCGGGAATTACTCCTTTCCCATTTATAACCGTGAAAAAAAATACATCATAACCAAATCTGTTAGGTGACTTATCTCCATTTAAATCTATTATAAATCTGCCTATACAGTTTTGTGAATCTTCTGTTGTAAGTCCTTTTCCGGAGCAATAACTCTTATCCCACCCATAGGCTATTCCATCTGTTGAAACAAGAGAATTTTTGCGATTATATACCGCCCAATTATTTCCATTTAAAGCTTTCAGGTATGAGGAAGTAAAACAGCCTTGCGCCGAGGTTTTACATAATTTTAAAACATTGATATTGTCAATAAATGAATCAAAAAAATCATCATTCTCCATAAAGGAGTAATCTCCTACACCTGCCCCTTCTTTTATTGCTATTTTAATTACTGTCTGCTGCAATACAGAATAAGATTTTTTTAATTTTGTTACTATTTCCTTCCTCTGTGTGGATTGAACAACCAATGAAACAGTAATTACAGAAATTATTCCGACTATTACAAGTGTTAAGAGAACTTCTGCTAACGTAAAGGCAGCTTTATTTTTCCTGTTTTTTATTACAAAACTTAAAAATACCCCCCCCCCGTGCGAGTTTTAACGTTATTCATAAAGATTTTCTCCTTTTTATCGATTTTAGCAAAAGTATTCAGATTGTGCAACAAAAAATTATATTATATTTAGCAATTATTTAAATATTCCTACGTGCCTATAACGTATTGAATAATCAATATTCGTGAAACAACGGTGGAGCGGGTGTGTGACCCTGTATGCGGAACGCAATGCAGCGGTCACTCACATTGCCCTCATTTATTCGAGTTTCGGACTTCGTCCTCACTCTACGAAAATCCGCTTCTTTGATTTCCGCGAACAAAATTATATTTTGTTCATAAATTGTAACTATATAGTACTTTCCATTTGAAGGATTAATATGTACATGGTAAAACAGAAATATAATAAGGAGTTTTTTATTATGATTACATTGGAAAAATATGACATAAAAGATATAAATCTTGCTCAACAGGGCAAAAACAATATTGAATGGGCATATAAAGACATGCCGGTTCTTGCGCAAATAAGAGAAAGATACAGAAAAGAACAACCCTTTAAAGGGATTAGAGTTTCCAGTTGTGTTCATGTTACAAAAGAAACTGCGAATCTTGTAATAACAATGAAAGAAGGCGGGGCGGATACAATTCTGGTTGCTTCAAATCCTCTTTCTACACAGGATGATGTTGCCGCTGCACTGGTAAAATATTGGAATATCCCTGTTTATGGATATAGCGGCGAGGATAAAGAAACATACAAAAAACATATACAGGCAGCACTTAATCACAAACCTCAATTTATTATAGATGACGGATGTGATATTGTAGCTGCTATTCATTCGTCAAGACAAGATTTAATTCCTGACGTTATTGGTTCTTGTGAAGAAACAACTACGGGAATTATTAGATTGCAGGCAATGGAAAAAAGCGGTGAACTTAGATTCCCGGCACTTGGTGTTAACAGCAGCATGACCAAATTCATGTATGATAACAGATACGGTACGGGGCAAAGTGCTATAGACGGTATTATAAGAGCAACTAATATATTGCTTGCCGGTAAAACATTTGTTGTATGCGGTTATGGTTGGTGCGGGAAAGGTGTTGCAATGCGCGCAAAAGGTCTTGGCGCAAATGTCGTTGTAGTTGAAGTTGACCCGCTCAAAGCTTTAGAAGCTGCTATGGAAGGCTATAGAGTCATGAAAATTGCAGATGCCGCTAAAATCGGGGATATATTTATTTCAATAACCGGTGATATTAATGTTGTTGATGTTAAACACATGCTTTCCATGAAGGACGGGGCAATAGTTTGTAATGCCGGACATTTTGATGTTGAAGTTAATGTAAACGGATTAAGAAAAGAAACCGTTGAAATCCGAAAAATCAGACCCTTTCTTGATGAATATAAATTAAACAACGGCAAATCAGTTCTGATATTAGCGGAGGGCAGACTTGTAAATCTCGTTGCGGCGGAAGGTCATCCTGCTTCGGTTATGGATATGAGTTTTGCTAATCAGGCGCTCGGAGCTGAATTTATTATTAAAAATAAAGGCAGACTTGAAAACAAACTCTATACTCTGCCAAAATCTACAGATTATGAAATTGCCGCATTAAAATTAAAATCAATGGGAATTGAATTAGATTCATTAACAGAAGAACAATACAACTATCTAAATAGCTGGAATGCCGGTACTTCTACATAAGGAGTTAACATGCAAAGGCTGCCTGATTATTTAAGACGCGGGATTATTCAAACTGACACAACTAAGAATGTACGGCATATATTGAGAAATAATTGTCTTAATACTGTTTGTGAAGCTGCAAGGTGTCCGAATAAAGCTGAATGTTATACAAAAAATACTGCTGCTTTTCTTATTATGGGTAACAATTGCACAAGAAACTGCCGGTTTTGTAATATTACATGTTCCAAGCCGGAGCCATTAAATCCATTTGAACCGGAACACATTGCAAAAGCAGTTGTTGAACTTAAACTCAAATACGTTGTAATAACATCAGTCACCCGCGATGATTTACAAGATGGCGGGGCTTCTCATTTCGCGGAGGTTATTCGGGCTGTAAAATCTTTAGATAACGGTGTTAAAATTGAAGTACTTACTCCGGATTTTCAAGGACGGAGTTCTTCTGTTGATACTGTTATAGAAGCAAAACCGGATGTATTTAATCACAATATTGAAACGGTTCCGTCTTTGTATAAAATTGCACGCCCTCAGGCTGTTTATCAAAGGTCTTTAGATTTTTTGGATTATATTAAAAAAAATTCTAAAATCCTTACAAAAACCGGATTAATGGTTGGTTTAGGAGAAACAAAAGAGGAATTGACAGAAACTTTTAAACATTTAGCCGGTATTAAATGCGATATTGTTACTCTCGGGCAATATATAGCCCCTTCAAAAGAACATTTGCCGGTTGTAAAATATTATAAACCGGAAGAATATGTTGAACTTGAAAATATTGCAAAAAATTTAGGCATTAAATATACATTTTTTTCTCCTCTTGCAAGAAGTTCTTATAAAGCGCAGGAAGTCTTTCTGAATTAGGATTTATTAACTCCGTATCCAAATAATGCAAAATCATACTTCACCGGATCCTGAGAGTCAAATTCTTTTAATTTATTTGTTAATTCAATAACGCTTAAATAGTTATTATCGTTTCTTTTTAAAAGACCCAATGTTCTTGATGTTTTTGCCGAATGTGTATCCAGAGGAATCAAAAGTTTAGATTTTGGAATAAATGTCCAGATACCTTTATCAACTTCACTTTTTCTTACAAACCACCTTAAAAGCATATTCATTCTTTTTAATGCACTTTTCTTTGCCGGATTAGGTAAAAGGTGATAAAATCCGTTTGTTATATTTTTATCAGTTCGTGCATAAAAATAATCAACGACACCCTGAAACATAGTCCATACATTATTATCAAGAGAATATGAATACTTAAAAAGGCTTTCAAGTGTTTCGTTTTCGCTGTATAGGTTATTAAGTATTTTTAAAATTTGAATTAAATCACAATCTTTTGAGAATCTATAATCACAATTCTTTATTTCATTACTTTTATAATCAAATGATTTGACATATTCACACGGTTTATTTTTCATAAGATTGAAAATATAATTCAACTTTTTTATAAAAACCTCTCTGCTTCCGTATGAAAATAATGAAGCAATAAAGCCGGCGATTTCAATATCATCTTTATTTTTAAATTTATGAATAAATTGAACGGGATCATTTTTTATGAAATCTTTTGTTTCATATTGTTTTACATAATTTTCAAGAAGTGTCTTAATCATTATCTTCTCGCCTCAAAAAATTTTTTAAGCAATGAAGAACATTCCTCCTCCATAATTCCTCCTATAACAGGAATATCATAGTTCATTATTTTTCTCATATCTGATTTTGAACCGAATGCCCCGTTGAGCATATCAGCGGCGCCGAAATATACTTTTGAGATTCTTGCCTGAATAATTGCACCGGCGCACATTGGGCATGGCTCAAGCGTTACATATAATTCGCACTCGTTAAGCCGCCAGTTATTAAGTTTTTTACATGCCTTTTCAACCGCAATAATTTCAGCATGTCCGGTTGTAATATTTCGTTTTTCTCTTTCATTGCAGGCAGCGGCAATAATTTTGCCGTCTTTTACTATTATTGCCCCGACAGGGATATCATTTCCGGATTCTTCAGCCTTTTCTACAGCTTTTTTCATAAATTCAAGATTCAATTTTTTCCCTCGCGTTGTTATACAAATTTAGAATTATTCTGACAATAAAAGTATTATTTTCTAAGGATTCCAATATGACTTCTCCTTGCATAGCATTAACCAAACCTTTTACGATATAAAGACCAAGACCGGTACCTCTTGTTGTTCTGGTTGTCTTATCATCAAGCCTGATAAATTTATCAAACAATGTGGACAACGTGTTATTATCTATATAATCAGCGCTGTTAGAGATTTCTATTATGGCTTTATCTTCGGTATATAAAGCATTTAGTTTTATCGGGGTATCTTCATAAGCATATTTATTGGCATTGCCTAAAAGATTTATTATTACCTGCTCAAGCCTGTCTTTATCCGACAATATTAAAGGGAAATCGTTTGGAATATTATTTTCTATTTCTCGTGTTTCAATATTTTTAACGGAATATATTGAATTTTCTATAATATTTAAAAGATTCACCGGTTCTAAATTAATATTCAATTTAGCGCCTTCTATATCGGGGATTACAAGTAAATCTTCTATCATTCTGGAAAGCCGTTCGGATTGTTGTTTTATTATCAACAATGATTTATGTTTTGTTGCCTCATCAATTTTTATATCCGTTCTTAATAATCTTGATGTATACCCCCGGATACTTGTCAGGGGGGTTCTTAATTCATGACTTACCGTATCAACGAGATTAGAACGAAAACCGTCAAGAAGTTTTAGTTCTTTATTCTTTTCCTGCAATTTTTTATATGACGCATTTATTTCACTTATCATACTATTAAATTCTTCTGACAGAAAAATTATTTCACGGGGGGTAAATATATTTGTAATCGGCACAATTTGTCGTTTATAATTTCCTCTTGATACTGAAATAATTCCCTTAAAAAGCTGACGTATATTGAAATATAGATAATAGCTATACATTAATGTAAGAAACATTGTAACTGCTGCCGCTATTAAAAATGCTATTAAAATCTTTAATCTTGCTTCTATAATAGTTGATTTTGTGAGTTCTTCCGAGGTATTGACTATTATTATAAGCCCTAAATCGTCCATTTTGAGATATACTCTGGGTTGATTTTTTATTTCTTCAAACCTTGTTGCAATATTATTTACAGGATTTACAGGCAGTTGTTTTATGCTTTTTTTAAAATCATTTTCATCATAATTATGTGTAAATACCAGATTCCCGGTTGTATCGACTACATATATTCTTCTGTTTTTTTCACCTTTTATGTTATTCAGGATATTATCCTTAATTAATTTAGAGTTTATTTCAGCCTTTATAAATTTATCATTATGGATTTTATCAACTATCCATAATTTTTCTGTTTGAGGTTCATATATGATTCTCTGGGTTTTATCGAAATTCTCATTTTCAGAAGGGTGAATAATTTCAAAATCTTTAAAAACTTTTGAATTTATCGAAACATCTTTAAGAAATAGATTTTGATTATATTCTCCTGAAATATGATTTAAAGAAATAACGATTTCCTCAAGGCGGTTTTCATCTGTTGTCAAGACTGAAAAAATGTTATTTTCTATAATTTTAGCAAGCATTTGTGCGGAATAACCAAGTTCTTTTCTCAAAGAATGCTGGCTGATATTATTTATAACAAACCACGAAATAACGGAAGGCACAAGAACACCAATCAGAGATATAATAATAATTTGTTCTACAATTTTTAATCTTTTATATCTCATAATTTTCCCTATTCATTTTCGCTGCCGAAAGGATTCAATTTATATCCGACGTTATTTACAGTTTGCAAATAGTCGGGCATTTTTGGGTTATGTTCTATTTTTTGTCTTAATCCTCCGACATGAACTCTAAGCATTCTGACATCATCATCGGAATTATAGCCCCACACTTCATTTAGAAGGACAGCTAAAGGTACTGCCTCATTAAAATGCTGCATGAGGCAATATAAAATTTCAAATTCAGTAGGAGTAAGTTTAATAGAATTATTTTTAACTTTTGCTTCAAGCGAGTCGGGGAATATTTCAATATCTCCCGCTTTTAATATTTCTCCCGAAGTATTATTCATTACTTTTCCCGCAGGACTTCTTCTTACAAGCGCTCTGACCCTTAATAATACTTCCTGAATATCAAACGGTTTAACTATATAATCATCAGCGCCCATGTCAAACCCTTGTGTTTTATCGTTTATTGTACCCTTTGCGGTTAACATTAAAATAGGTACATCGGGTTTTGATTTTCTAATGTTTTTGCATACATCAAATCCGTTCATTTTGGGCATCATAACATCTAAAAGAATCAAGTCATAAGTATTTGTAAGTGCTTTTTTTAAAGCTTCTTCACCGTCTTTCGCGGTATCTGTTTCATATCCGCTCTGCGCCAAATCAAACTCAAGTAATTCTCTTATTTCATTATCATCATCAGATATAAGAAGTTTATACATTTATTTTTATCCCTATACTTAATCCGGTTTCGGACTTTTTTATGATTAAATTATCTCATATTATACAATTTAAAACAATTAAGCTGACCAAAAATTTTTGCATATCACGAAATTTTCTCGGACATTTTATATGAACAAAGTAAAAAAAAGTAAAAATTAAAAAAAAGAAAATATGTTTCTGATAAAATATAGAAAGTAAAGATTAGATTAGGGCGGAATAATGAAAGAGAGAATTGTACTTTTAACAATAATTTTTACATTAATGGTGCTTTTATATTTTTTCCAGAATAATATGAATACACC
>JAJQFK010000146.1 GCA_021201175.1 Candidatus Gastranaerophilales bacterium
TATAATGTATTATTATATAGCAGTATAGATGAATATAATTCTTACCAATCAGATTATACAAGAGTTACTTTTGACACTTTAGATGAAGCCTATGCTTGGGCAAAAACAGCAATTGAGCAAGGATGTATTGCAGCTTTCATACCATTAGAGGACTAATTTAAGCGACATTTTTGGAATTTATAAAATCAATCATTGGAACAATCTTGAACATCTCTGGAGTTCGAATTTTTTCGATAAATTTCTCAATGATAAGTTTTAACATCGTCGCTTCTGCTCCACCATTTAAAAAGAAGTCTAATGGCTTCTTTTTTATTTGTTTTTTATAGTTCCTGTATTCAAGGGTTAAATTCACCGAACTTTTGTAGTAATATTAATTTATGGAAAGAAAATTGAAAAAGCCGGAATTATTACTGCCGGCAGGAAGTAAAGAAAAAATGGAATATGCCATTCATTACGGGGCTGATGCCGTATACCTCGGAATGGCGGACTTTAGTTTAAGGGCTATGAGAAAAGGTGAACTCATTACTCTTGATAATCTTAAAGATTGTATTGATTTAGCGCATTCTTTCGGAAAAAAAGTATATTTAACTTTGAATATTTTTGCGTATGATAGTGATATAAAGCAAATGACAGAATGTGCAGAGAAAATAAAAGATGCTGCTCCGGATGCAATATTATTCTCTGATTTCGGAGTTTACAATGTTATAAAAAAATATATGCCGGAAATTCCTATTCATGTCAGTACACAAACAAATATACTTAATTATGAGGCAGTAAAGTTCTGGCAGAATTTAGGCGCCCAAAGAGTTGTGCTTTCAAGAGATTTATCGCTGAGCCAAATTGAAGAAATAAAAAATAAAGTGCCGGATATGGAATTGGAAGTATTCGTGCATGGTGCTCAATGTGTATCTTTTTCAGGAAGATGCTTAATCAGCGATTATATGACAAAAGGCGAGCGCAAAGCTAATCACGGGAATTGCTCGCAGTCTTGCAGATGGAGTTATAAACTTGTTGAAGAAACACGCCCCGGCGAATATTTTGATATATGTGAAAATGAACGCGGTACCCATATTTTAAGCCCTAAAGATATTGCTTTGATTAATTATTTGCCGCAATTAATTGATATAGGTGTTGATTCTTTCAAAATTGAAGGCAGAACTAAAAGTTTATATTATGTTGCTGCTATTGCAAAAGCATATAAAAAATCCATTGACAGTTATTTGAAATACGGCAAAATTGATGAGGAAGCAAACTATAATGAAATTGTTAAAATAGGCAACAGAGGCTATACTACAGGTTTCTATCTTCATAAACCCGATTCTGAAGGATATAGTTATGATATTTCAAAAGGGCTTGCCGGTGCCGACTGTTTATGTGTTTTTACGGATAAAAAAGATAATCTGTATAAAGTTATTACAAAAAACAAGTTCTTATTAAATGATGAAATTGAAATTATTACCCCCGATGAATGTTTTAGGACAAAAGTTACAAAAATATATAATGAAAAAATGTCAGAAGAAAAGAAACTTTCAAACACAAATGATATTTCTTTTATTGAATTATCGAATCCGCCGGTTGACTATCATTGGGCGCTTGCAAGAACAATTGGAGTTAAAAATTTAAGATGATTTTAAAACCTGATTATAATGTGGAATCACTTTTTGATATTGATTTTAAAGAAATTAAATCACTTGGGATAAATGCAGTTTTATTTGATTTAGACAGCACATTAATGCCGTCAAAATCAGGTGAATTTCCTTCAAAAGTTATAGAACTAATAAATAGCCTTAAACAAAACTTTGTACTTGCTATTATCAGTAATAATAAAAAAAAGGATTATATTGCAAAGGTTCAGTCATTAATTGATATTACGGTTGTGGGTAATGCAAATAAGCCTTCATCAAAAGCTATGAATCTTTTTTTGAAATCTGTAAACATGAAACCGGAAGAAACTGTAGTTATCGGTGATAGACCCCTTACTGATATTCTTGCCGGAAAAATTCTCGGCGCTAAAACTATACTGGTAGATTCTATTACAAAAGATACAGAGAATCGATTAACAAGATTTGTCAGAAAATTAGAACGTATCGTTATAAAAAAATAATCCGTATTTGGGTTAAAAGTTTATACAAAAAATTCTCTTGCGGGTATATTCTTAAAATATCCGCTAATGTAAGGCGGCGGCTTAGATAAGGAGAAAATTATGCTTCAAGTATTGGATACTGAAAATTTTGATGAAAATGTTAAAGAGGGAATAAAATTTGTTGCTTTTACAGCTTCCTGGTGCGGATATTGTCAGAAACAAAAACCGATTTTAGAAGATATTGCAGGTCAAAATATTTGGATTGGAGAAGTAGATCCCGATAAAAATCCTCAATTGGTACAAAGATATGCAATAGCGGCATTTCCTTCATTTTTATTATTTAAAGACGGAAAATTAATTGCAAAATTTGCAGGTTATCAATCTAAATATGATTTGTTAAATACAATTCTTGATTATTTAAAATAGAATATATGCAAGTCAGTGGGGAAAAAAGCAAAAAGTTTTTAAGCCGGTAAGCAAATGCGCTGCATAATCTTTTCCGGCTTATTTTAGTTCTCGTTTTACATATAAAAGCAAGGGAAATATATTATTTTTGTGTAAAAATATTTATAAAAATGTTTGAAATTTATTTTTTTGTTATAAAATTAATAGTATAGTCCCCTTTCGTCTAATGGTAGGACGCAACACTCTGGATGTTGCTATCGAGGTTCGAATCCTTGAGGGGGAGTTTTTTATTGACCAAGTTATTTTTAATGATAACTTTAAAGACCGGATTAGGCACTATTTCTGGTATTTTTTCAACATAAGATGTCGTTTTTGTTCGGAATTATCCTCTAAAAAGGCTCTATGAGCATCTTTGTAGAACTCTAATAAAAAGTTCAATTGAAAAAAAAGTTCCGTTACTGTTAGTAATTTATGTTTTTCAGGCACGAACGTTTTCCATATCCTTTAGTTTTGTATGCATACAAAATAAATATTTTATTAAGCTGAAATTTAACATTTGCCTTGAAATACTTGACAAATAGCGGGTTATAATAAATAATACTAGTAGATGACCTAGGGTTTCTACCTGCGATTTTTCGTACAGTGCCTTAGGTCTTAGCTTTGTTTGACTTATTTGTTTTCTTTAATACTTCGTTATACGTAGTTAGAAAAGAACTTGTACGAATTAGCATATTTGATTTGTCGTGTGGCAGATATGACAATAATTCTTGAATATCATTGTATCTATTCATCAATGCGTTAGGATTCTTTAAAACAGGTACATAGTGATAGACTTTATTTCTTAATGCTTTAATTAAGTCTAATTTTCTTGCGATATTGTTGATTTGTTGGATGTTATTTGGATAATTAACAAAAACACCCTTAAAAGTACCTTTTTTAGTCCATATTTTAGCATTATATTTTTTTGAACACAAATTTACCCAAAAACCGAAATTAAGGTTAGCAATAACTTTTCCAATGGTAAACCTTTTTACTGTTCTGTCATTTTTAACACTATTATAGGCACTTACTAACTTTGCGTGTTCGTAATCTAACAACAGGTTTTGTTGTTTTACTTCATCTTTAATCCAAGTTTCAGAAAAACAAGATTTGAGCATTGTATCTATAGCATTTCTCAGGGTTATTTCAAATATTGATAGCTCCGGATACAAAGCTTGAGAAATCAAGATGTTATTCTGATAGCGTTCTAAAACAACATCTATTGTATCAGTACTATCTTGTATAAAAGCACTTAATCTTTCTTTGCTAATTGTAGCTGAAAATTCTTTAATTTGTTCATCTGTAATACTCATATCTTCATTGTACTCCAAACAATCCACTAACAAACATTTCCGATATCAGAGATACCCCTTCCGGAAAATAAAAAATTTCACTTTGGGGTATAGTAATATCCTGATAAAATTCTTCTAAAAAAATTTAATTAGTAAACTTTTCGTGGAGTTTTTTATTGGAAAGTATATTTAATTTTATATCAGCATAAAAAATCGAATGTTCTAGCTATTTTGGTCGGAAGTTGTCAACAATTTTTTTGAATCCAATAAATTTTCTTCCTGTTCTATCCAGATTTGCCGCGATGAATATCCTTCTTGCGGAATCACAATCTGTTTAAAGACGGCATAATGTACATCAATAAAATTAATTTTATCTGTTTTTTCAATATAAAATCCGCTGCTGCCGCAGTTAGGACAGTATTTTGTATCAGGTTTTATTTTATTGTATTCACTGTGAGCATGCCGTTTTATATTACAGCAGTCACATCTTACAATGAACCAAATATTTTTAACAAGTTCTCCGCAATCGGGACAGTATGCTTCATCAACATCTACCCGAACCCGTTTATGTGAGCAAGTATGTTTGTGTATAAAGAAATCTATTAACATATTTTTTATATAATGATTTTTTTTATATAGTCAAAGCTCAATATTGTTATATAATTATAATAATCTGCTTAAATTGTCCGAGAAAATTTCAAGAGCAGCACTAAAATTATTAACCAAACAGAACGGAATTTATGAACATCGAAAAAGAAAAGAAAATTGCGGCAAAAATTTCAATTATATCAAATATAACAATCATCATATTAAAAACGGTTGCCGGAGTGGTATCCGGAAGTATAAGTTTAATATCGGAGGCTGTACATTCTTTATCGGATTTACTTGCTTCCGTGCTGACTTTATTTGCGGTAATGCGTTCTTCAAGACCGGCGGACAAAGAACATCCGTTCGGGCATGGTAAATATGAAGATATGTCCGGATTTATAGAAGGAATATTGATAATCTTGGCAGGTGTTTACATCATATATGAAGCTTCAGTAAAGCTTATTTTCGGACATACGATGAAAACAGAACCCGTTTTCGGTATATATGTAATGGCATTTGCGATTATAATTAACATTTTTGTCAGCCGGCATTTATTTAAAATATCAAAAAAGGCAGATTCTGTCGCAATATATGCCGATGCACAGCATTTAAGAAGTGATGTATATTCTTCTTTTGGTGTAATGATGGGGTTAGTACTCATAAACAAAACCGGAATTGACCTGCTCGACCCGATTATAGCACTACTTGTCGCAACAATTATTATTAAAACCGGATATTCAATTTCAAAAAGAACATTAAATAATTTATTAGACGGCTCTTTACCGCCGGCAGAAATTAAAGAGATAGAGTCTATTTTAAAAAACAAAGCCGGAATTAAAGGCTATAAGGATTTAAAGGCAAGAAAAGCAGGACACTGCAATAATATAGAAGTAACGATATTTTTTGAAGCTGACAAAAAAATTTCATATTGTCATAAAATTTGTGATGAAATAGAAGATGAAATAAAAAAACGTCTTGCAGATATAAATATTACGATTCATTCCGAACCTGAAATGCCGGAACAGCTTGTACATTGAACAGCCAAGTTTATTCAAAGTTAATTTTATGGTATATTGATTCATGTTATGAAAAAAATATTATGTTTTGGAGATAGTAACACATACGGATATAACCCTCAAACAAGAGGCAGATATCCCTTTCATATTAGATGGACAGGGATTTTACAAAAGTTATGCACAGATAAATATAAAATCATAGAAGCAGGATGTAATAACAGAACTTGCTTTATGGATAATCCTGACGGAATAGAACAAACAGGCTGCAAAATACTTCCAAAGTATTTGAGTTCGGATTTGGATATTATCATTTTAGCATTAGGAATTAATGATTTGCAGTTCTTTTATAATCCAACTTTTGAACAAATAGAACAAGGTATTATTCAATTGATTGAAATTGTAAAAAACAATTGCCCCGAATGTGAAATTATTTTACTTTCTCCCTCCAATATTAATGAATTTGTTATTAAGGGTTATTTTTCAAACCAGTTTAACAGGGAGTCAATAAATAAATCATTAATGATGGGAGAAATATATAAAAAAACAGCAGAAAGATTCAGCTGTAAATTTTTAGATTTGAATACGGTTGCATCAGTAAGTAATGCAGATGGTCTGCATTATTCTGAACAAGCGCATGAAAAAATTGCAAAAGCCGTTTATAATATTATTTAATGTATTATTGACTTAATTTCGGGCTTGTAATTTAATTAATATGAGTATCTACACGAAGGAACATTATGGATTTTGTAAAAGAAATAAAAAGACTAAAAAAGGAAAAGAATGCAATAGTTCTTACACATTGTTATCAAAATATAGAAATTGATGAAGTTTCGGATTTTGTGGGTGATTCGTTATATCTAAGCAGGATGGCGGCAAAAACAAACGCAGATATAATAGTATTTGCCGGTGTATATTTTATGGCGCAGAGCGCAAAGCTTTTATCGCCCGAAAAAAGAGTTTTTCTTCCTAATATAAATTCCGGTTGTTTGATGGCTGATATGATTAATGTTGAGAATTTACGGAAATTTAAATCAAATAATCCCGGAATTCCTGTAGTCTGCTACATAAATTCAACAGCAGAAGTAAAAGCCGAATGTGATATTTGCTGCACAAGTTCAAATGCAATACAAATAGTTAAAAGCTTGAATGTTCCAAAAGTTTTGTTTGTACCCGATACTTATTTGGGCAAATGGGTACAGCAGAATTTAGAAAATGTTGAGGTTATAACGTATAACGGATTTTGTCCTACTCATTTGAGAATAAGGCTTGAGGATATTCAGAAAGCAAGAATAGATTACCCTGACGCACTTATTCTGGCACATCCGGAATGTCATGGTGAAGTTGCGAAACATTCTGATTTTGTCGGCTCAACAAAGGAAATAATGCAGTATGCTATAGAGAGCAAAGCTAAAAGATTTGTTATAGCTACGGAAAAAGGTGTAGTTGACAGATTAAACAGGGATAGTAAATTAAATAATTGGGGCAAAGAATTTATTCTTATAAACGATAAAATTGTATGTCAAAATATGAAGTGGAATACATTAGAAGATATATATAATGTGCTTTTAAAAGAACAAAATGAAATATTTATAAGTCGGGAAGTCGCGGAAAATGCCGCAAAAAGTATTAACAAAATGCTGTATGCAGGGAGTATAAAATAGTGAAAATACTGGTTGGTCTTTCAGGCGGAGTAGATTCTTCCGTTGCGGCTTTTTTACTAAAACAAGCCGGTCATGATGTTATAGGCGCAACAATGTCAATATGGGGCAAAAACGGAATGGCGGTAAAATCCGGACATAAAAATGCGTGTTATGGTCCGGATGAAAAAGAGGACATTGAAGAAGCACGTAAAATTGCGGAGCAAATAGGAATTCCTTATTATGTATTTGATTGTTCTTCTCAATATGAAGAAATCGTACTTAAAAATTTTAAATCCGAATATCTGGAAGGAAGAACACCTAACCCGTGTGTTTGGTGTAATGCGTATGTAAAATTTGGGGCTTTGCCGGAAATTGCGAAGCTGAACGGTGTCCAATTTGATAAATTTGCAACGGGACATTACGTAAGAATCGAAGAACAAAACGGGCATATTTTATTAAAAAAAGGAATTGCGGCTAAAAAAGACCAATCATATTTTTTATATAGACTTAATGAAGAAAAACTTAAGAATATAATTTTTCCTCTTGGAGAATATACAAAAGATGAAATAAGAAAAATAGCACAGGAAAACGGTTTGTTGGCGGCAGAAAAACCCGATAGTCAGGACTTTTACGGCGGTGATTATAACGAATTACTCCAAATAAAAGATAAATTGGGTTATATAGTCGATACAGAGGGGAAAATCCTTGGCGAGCATAAAGGTATATGGAATTATACCGTCGGTCAGAGAAAAGGACTCGGAATATCTTCTACAGAACCTTTGTATGTGCTTAGTTTAAATAAAGATAAAAATGAAGTTATTGTTGGACATCTTGATAAAACATTTAAAAAATCTTTGATTGCTAAAAATCTAAACTGGATTAATTTTGATAAGTTAGACCGTGATATAAATGTTACGGCTAAAATTCGTTCAACACAAATACCGGTTCCGGCTTTAGTTAAGGCCGAAAATGATTCCGGTGTTCAGGTTATTTTTGATGATTATCAAAAGTCTATAGCAATAGGACAATCGGTTGTTTTTTATGATAATGATGTTGTTCTTGGCGGCGGGATAATTGATACAATTTTAT
>JAJQFK010000274.1:0-957 GCA_021201175.1 Candidatus Gastranaerophilales bacterium
CATTCTATATCTTCATTAATTTCAGAATTACTTACGATATTTTTAACCATAACAAAACCTTAAAGACAGTCCTAATATATAAAGTAATTAGAAAATTAAAATATTCTAAAAATATAATAATTGTTACAAAATTAATATACTTGTTATTCGGTTTCAGCTTTATACGAGTTAACGATTGGCTCTCCTCCTTTTAGTATACTTTCTAACCCTGAATAACCGAATACATCCCAGTAATCTTTCCCGATAGAATTACTTTTAACTCCAATTCTGAAAGCATCATATCCGAATTTATTAGGAGCTTTATTGCCATTAACATCAAAAGATATTGCGCCGCAAGAATTTCTTACGGCTGTCCACGTTTTTACACTACCGTCCTCATTATATATAGTATTACCCGCAGAATCTAATGATGTACCGGAAACAACAGTATTTACACATTTTTGCGAACTTACCTCTATATATAGAACTCCGCCGTCCGGCAAAATTATTGAAGGTCTTTTTAAACTGCCGTATTTATTATCGTAATCAGAATATAATACGCTATGATCTGTATTTTTGCACATATCATCAGTTGATGTTGTGGAACAAACACGACTGTTTGGAATAAATTGGGCAAAATTTTCAGCTACTTTATTCGCAGAACCGGAACGAAACAATCCTGCATTATTTCTATATTTTATTTGCGACATTTTTAATGTATTAACTATAAGTGAATAATCCTTTTTAACTTTTGATTTAATTTCCTCTTTTTTATAATCTGCAATTAGTAACGGTATTGTTATTGCAGCAATAACCCCGATAATGACAAGAGTAATTAAAACTTCTGCAAGGGTAAAGGCAGTTTTTTTATTTTCTTTTGTTTTTGGTTGAACTCTTAGAACGGAACAACGGCAAATCTGCGCTGTCCTAAATGTAATTTTTTGATTTAAATCATTAAGTGTTTGAATTGCCGGGGGG
>JAJQFK010000274.1:967-7973 GCA_021201175.1 Candidatus Gastranaerophilales bacterium
CCCCCCCCCCTACACCCCCACACCCCCAACCCCGCCCCGCCCCACACCTCAACCCCCCACCCCCCCCCCTACCCCCCCCACCCCCCCGCCCCCCCCAATTTTTATATTTCATAAGGTATTTTCCTTTTAATTATCATATTTTGTATTATATCAAATTCACCATATATTGCAATCTTAAAAACATAGTTATAGAGTCTTTATTCAGAAAATCTAGACAACATACAGTAATTAAAAAATTTGAACCGGAAAACTAATTATTAATTTGAACTATAATATTAAAATGAAATGTATTTTATATATTATACTATTATTTTTAAGTCTGTTTTTTTCTACAGCATACGCAGATACAGAAACCTATAAAGTAATTAAAGTTACAGATGGTGATACAATCTATGTTGATTTTAATGGTGATGGCTTTACCCAGAAGGAAGAAAAAGTCCGATTAAATGGGATTGATACCTTTGAAACAAAAATAAACTCAAATTTATATTATCAAATGAAAAATTATGATTTAACAGAAAATGAAGTATTAGGTCTGGGCTTTTACGGTAAAGAATTTGCCAAAAAAGAGTTATTAAACAAATATGTTGTTGTTAAATATACGGCAAAAAACAAATACGATAAAAATAACCGCAAATTAATGTCAGTTTATTATGACTGTAAGGATAATTTTTGTAAGTGCTATGAAGAAGAAGTATTAAAACAGGGGTATGCCGTTGTTTTTTCAAAATCAAATATTGCAGGGGAATTAAAAAAATATGAAGATATAAGTAAAATTAAATATTATGCAAAGCAAACGCATAATCTAAATTTAGTTATACTAAACAAAAATACAAACAAATACCATAAGCCGAACTGCAAAAAAGCCCAAAATCTTTCTAATTCTGAGTTGATAGAAAAACCAAAGTTTAAATTTCAGGAAGCAAAGTGCTGCCATAACAAAGAATAAAAAATATCCAACCGGCTAATTGTATTTTATTCTCTCTTAGACTACAATTAGAGTTTAAGAAACACTAATATAGCTTCAACAGATGCTCCGGCAGACTTATATTGTTTGCTGATATTTTTTCGTTCATAACATCATTTATAGAAATACTGTGCTATAATGTAAATGTACATTGAAAATTAAATATGGGGACGTTTTGGATTTGACGGGTGGATCGATGTATTCAGGCTGCGAGTCCGAGCGCTGTTCTCGGTTATCAACGAGCAAATAAAAATAAACGCTACAAACAACGTAGTAAAAGCTGATTTTTCAAGAGCACAAGCTCTTGCTGCCTAGTTGCAGTTCAGCCGTTATATTAGACCAGCTTGCCGTTTAGTATAGCGAAAACATGCAAGATGCACTCCGGTAATGAAAGTAGCCGGACTAAGTTTACTTTCAAACTGCGTATCAGTTAAAACTGCTTTGGTAATTTTATAGGAATGGTTCGTGCCGTAATTTTACCAAGAATAACAGACCTACGCTTGTAGATGCAGGTGTATATCCCATTCCGGACGAGAGTTCGAATCTCTCCGTCTCCACCATTTAATAAAGAGCAATATCGACTAAAGATCGAAAGGTCTCTTTTGCTTTTATAGTAAGAGTTTCACCGTTGTAATTGTATTTTAACGAGTGGTATGATTAAAACGGATAGAATGATTATTGTATTTTGACAGTTCATTTGAGAATGGCGGTTAAAATGAGAAATCGGCTGAAATTGGCTAGGTGTTTGAAAATTAGCGGTCGGAAGTATTCCGAATTTCGCATTTGAACAGTCCTCAAAAGTCCTTGAACTGTCCGTTTTTGTCCAAAAGTGGACAGTTGACTAAAACCCCCATACCGCTTAAACTTAGGACTGTTTTTATTATTGGCGGTTAAAATGAGAAATTTGGAACAGGACATTTGAAATTTTAGCCGGAAATTTTTATAAAAAAGTCGGAAAAAATTTCTTATTTTAAATTGATACAAAACAGACACATCACTCGGAAGCAGTGTTCCAATTTTAAGCACACAGAGGTAATCTGTGAGTACGATGAGCGAAGAATATATAAATATCAATAAAATAGCAGAAATCAAAGGCTTAAAGAGCAATCGCTCAATAAGACTTGCAATCCAAAAAGGTAAATATATTGCCCGTGAAATCAAAGTAGCGGGCGGAAAATCCTATGAAATATTGTATTCAAGTTTAGAACCTGAAATTCAAGAAAAACTTGAGGATGAACAAATTAAATGCACAGCATTAACCACCTTGAATAATACAAATAACAAAATTAGTTTTGTATCAGAAAATGCAAGATTGACGGCAATCGCAAGGGTAGATATAATAACTGCTCTTCAAAATTTAAGAAAAAAATACCCGACTAAAAAAGAAGCTGATGCAACATTTATAGAATTGTATAATTCAGGCATGTATTTGCCTAAGCTATATAAATTTATGGGTGAAATATCAATCGGCACGCTTTACCGTTGGATTAAAAAGTATGAAGATTATGGATATGATGGGCTTATCCCTCAGCGGAAAGTTCAATTGCAAAATGAATACAACACGATTTTAAATGATGAGATGAAACAAATATTTTTAAAATATCTTCTTCATCCAAATAAATTCAGTGTCGGAAAAGCAATTAAACTAACAAGACATATTTTAGAAAAACGAGGATATGAAAAAATCCCCTGCGATTTAACATTTAGAAGAATTGCAAAACATTATAAGAAAAACAATTATTCAAAATGGGTTCTTTTGCGTGAGGGTGAAAAAGCATATCACGATAAAGTTGAACCGTATATTGAAAGAGATATTTCAAAACTGGAGGTTGGAGATGTCTTAATAGCAGACGGACATGTTCTAAATTTTCAAGTGATTAATCCGTTTACAGGAAAACCGACAAGAGCAACTCTTGTCGGTTTTTTAGATTGGAAATCAACGGCTTTAGTCGGCTATGAAATTATGATGACGGAGAATACTCAATGTATTGCAAGTGCATTAAGAAATTCTATTTTAAATCTCGGAGTTATTCCAAAAGTTGTTTATCAGGATAACGGCAGAGCGTTTAAGGCAAAGTATTTTCAAAATGCTGATTTTGATGAAGCAGGATTTAACGGAGTATATGCAAATTTAGGCATAAAATCAGTTTTTGCAAAACCATATAATGCAAGAGCAAAGGTTATTGAAAGATTTTTCCTTGAATTTCAGGAAGAATTTGAAAAGATGATGATTTCTTACACAGGTACAAGTATTGAAAACCGCCCTGCGTGGCTAAATCGTAATGAGAAGTTACATAAAGAAATGCATAAACGATTAACTAAAAATTATATTCCGACAGTTCAAGAGATTATTAAATATATAGATTGCTGGCTTGAGTACCATAATTCAATGCCCTGCCCTCACGATAAAAATATGAGCATCAAACAATGTTTAAATAGTGTTAAAAAGGTCGACATAGATAAAAATATTCTGAATGATTTAATGATGAAAACAGAATGCAGAACAATAAATAAACATGGAATTACATTTTTAAATATGCATTACAGGAGCGATGCAATTTTAGGATTAAGAGAGAGTGTATATATAAGGTACAGTTTGTTTGATTTATCTAAAATATATGTTTATTCAATTAAAGGCGAGTTTTTATGTATCGCAAAACGTGTTCAAAAGGTTCATCCGATGGCGAATATTTTAGGAACAGTAAAGGATATAGAAGAATATAAACAGCAATACAAAAAACAACAGCGACAATTTAAAAAAGCAAAAAAAGAGTTTTTGAAATATTTTCCGGCAGAAAAAACTGAAGTTTTAGAAATAGAACACGAGCAGGCAGATGAAATTGCTCCGATTGTTAAAAACAAACCTAAACGTGAACGAAAGAAAACACCCCGTGAACAACAAATGAATAGACCATTTTTTAATTCAGATTACGAAAAATATGAATGGTTAATGATTAATGGATGTACTAATCCTGAAGACAGGAAATGGCTTACAAATTACATTAGAAGTGATGAATATATAAATTTATATGCGGATTGTGAGCAGAGGGCGGAATGGGGAAACGTTGAGTTTTCCCATGTAGACCCATTTAATGCGAACAACCAAGAAGGAGATTAAACTATGAAAAAAGCATTTATTAAAACAAAAAATGTCAAACGATTTGTAGCATTGATGGACGAACTTCAAAAACTACCGTCAAATATTCCAAAACTTGCTCTTGTATACGGTGACCATGGACTTGGAAAATCGCAGACAATTCAATGGTGGGCTGATAAAAACGATTCTGTGTATATTCGAGCAACTCAAGGAATGACAAGCAGATGGCTTTTATCTGAAATTGCCGAAGAACTGGGCGTTGATCCGTTCTGGCATACACAGGAAACCTTTTTATTGATTGAAAATCATCTTAGGCAAAATCCTAAAACAATTATTGTTGATGAAATTGATTATTTAATTGAAAAACACACGGTTGAAACATTGAGGGATTTACATGATAAAACAGGGTGTCCAATTGTTTTAGTCGGTATGGGTTTTGCTGATAAAAAACTTGCAAGATATCCGCACCTTTGCGACAGATTGTATAAAACTCTTAAATTTGAACAATTTAATCAAGATGACATTTCTGGCATTCTTCAACAATTGACAGACTTAGAGTTTACCCCCGATGCGATTGAATATCTTGCGACAAGAACAAATCAATTCAGACAGCTTGTTAAATTGATTAATAGAATTGAAAAATTATCGCAAACAAACCAAATTAAGGAATTAGACGAATATGCTTTGAAAGGATTATTGAATGAAAGGCGGATTTTGACAAGAGCGGTGTCGAACGAAGTGAGCGAGCTCGTCCCTGTGAAAAATCTGACGGAATGCAGATTCGCCGGAGGTAAATCGTAATGGAGTGCAAAGATTTTGAACCGTCAATAATCCAAGAGAAACGAATATTACGGCTTTGCAAAAGGTTGGATAAATTTACATTTGAGGATATTTTAACAATAGCTGATGATATTCAAGAAAATGTTTTAGAACTAATGTTAACAATGTTTGTTCAAGAAAAAAGACTTACGCTGAGAAATGACACTTATTTTTACAATAAAGCAATTTGCAAAACTCAAATACCTCAAATTTTTCAATACCACTCTAAAGAAGATACGGATTTAATCATCCGCTGCTTTTGTGCAAATATTTCATCAAATGTTGCATGCAATATAGTGAAAGTTGGTGATGGCACTATAGTTAAGTTCTATCAATTATTTAGAGAAAAAATCTATAACAGGCAGGAGCAGGATTTAATAAAGAACTATTCCAATGACCCGCAAATCGCACGACACAGAATATTTTTTGAACAGGAAGTCCATTTTTATACATACAAGGGTACTATCTATGTTTCAGATAAAATTTATGAAAGCAATCAAGACAGAGGCTTGACTCCTTATGAGATAACAGAATTCAAAAAGGTTGTCAGCTATATTTCCCGTTCTATTGCTCATAATAAGAACGAATATTTTTTGCATAATAAAATAGCGGAAGCAATCTGGAGGAGGAATAGAAGTTTTCAAGAGTTATATCAGGATTTAAAAGTTAATTTGCTCAATATTTCTTAATAAACTTTTCCCTATTTTTAAATCGTGCCGTTTGTTATTGTTAGCAATAAAAAAAACTAAAAAGTCTATTTTTATTGAATGCATATTTTTCTTTTTAAAATATATTTTTGAAATTTTTATAAAAGGGAATATTCCCTGTATCTAAAATTACTCTTATTTTAATTTCAAGAAAAATAAATATAATTTGAATTATGTACCAGTCGTATTTCTTGTATAGCCAACTATACAGGCTATTCCTTTGTGAACTGCAAGGAAGGAGCGATGGATTAGATGACTAAGTTAAAATTCTTTGATGCGTTTTCTGGAATCGGTGGATTTAAGTTAGGTCTTGAACGTGCAGGATTTGAGTGCGTTGGATATTGCGACAATGATGAATATGCAAACAAGTTATACCAGGCATATTACAAACCCTATAAGGAGAAATAGATGTAATTGATCTTTGTGAGGATAAAGAAATAACAGGATTTTTGAAAGCTCAAAAAATTACAATTGATGAACAAGAAAAAATTGTAGAATTGTTAAAAAGGAATTATGAGCAACTTAAAGCAAGTAATGCTCAAGCCGAAAGGCTTGTAGAGGCTCAAACCGCATTGATAATGGCTGAAAAGAAGTTAGAAATCGCAAAAGAAATTGCAAAAAATAAAGATTCGCATATAGGGTTTGATTCTATTGCAGGCTATGATGCAGAAAAATTTATTCTTACAAGTAGTTTTATAAATTTAGTAGAAGAAGAAAGATCTGGACAAATAGTTGAAATTCCTAATGGAATTTTATTCTTTGGTCCTATAGGAAACGGAAAAACAAGTTTTGCAAAAGCATTTGCAACAAGCGCAGGATGTAATTTTGAAAAGGCAAAACCGAACAGTTCAGCACGTACAAAAGAAGCGCGAGAAGAAAGTTTTTATAAAGACTTGTTAGAGAAAGCAAAAACAGCTCAAGAACATTTTATAACCACAGGGCAAAGAACTATAATTTTAGCAGATGAATTTGATAGATATGCAAATAAAGGTTCTTCGGTTGTACCAAAACTAAAAAGATTTTTAGAAAATTGTTCTGAAAATTATCATTGTACAGTATTTGCAACGACAAATAACCCTCTTGATATTCCTGCTGAATTAAGATCTGAAAGAAGAATGCCTATTAAGGTCTGTCTTGATCCACCTGATAAAATAAATGCGGCTCTTGTATTTAAGCACTATTTAAAAGATGCATCTAATGTTGAAATGAGTGAAATAAATCCGGAAAAATTAGCAGAACAAATTTGCTCAGTTCAGCCCGATTCATCTTATAATAATTCACAGATTGAATATATTTGCTCCGAATGTATAACCAAATATGATAAAATTACACAAGATGTTATACTTAGAGAAATAGAGAATACTGAACCGGCAATTAGTAATGAAAATATGAATAAATATAGACATGAAAAAACAG
>JAJQFK010000160.1 GCA_021201175.1 Candidatus Gastranaerophilales bacterium
CCCCCCCCCCCTCCCCCCCAGGCTCCGGCTTTCCAGCTCCCTGCGGCTCGCGTGCTCGCTGGGCTGCGCGTGTGCGCGGTGAGTCGGTTGTGGGATCGGGCTCGGGCGTTGGTTCAGGCTCCGGTGTCGGTTCGGGTTCCGGTGCGGGATCAGGTATGTCCGTAGGAATTTCAGGAATTTCTCCTGTCGGATTATCTGTTGGGATTTCGGGAATCTCGCCTGTCGGATTGTCCGTAGGAATTTCAGGAATTTCTCCTGTCGGATTGTCTGTCGGGATTTCAGGAACCTCGCCCGTCGGGTTGTCCGTAGGAATATCGCTAGGAACATCCGTTGGAACATCAGTCGGTCTTGTACCTGTAGGTTCATCCGGTCTATAATCGTCATTCGGTCTGTAATCGTCATCAGGTCTATAGTTGTCATTCGGACGATTCGGTTCATTATGATTATTATCGGATTTTTTATGATTTCCTGTATGACTTGTACCTCGATAAGCCGGTTTTTCACATTCTGTATCATCTTCCGTATCGTCGGTTTCATCAGGAGTTACATCTTTAAAAGTAGTTTCGGTTCCTTCCTCTTTTGTATAAATATATGAAGTTCCGGATACACCGTCTGCTGATTTAGTTGTATGTATTACCGCATCACTGCCGTCGTCCATTTTTACAGCTCTTACGAATTCCGTTATTCCGCTTATTTCATCGGTTTTTGACCAATAATATGAACCCGGAGTAGCTTCTGATTCTTTTGCAACTCCGTATGTCGCAAGTTCATCTGCTAATCCTAAAGATTCAAATATGGTAACCTGATCGTTTGCGGAAGCTATAGTTGAATAACTTTCTTGAGATACATCTTCTGCCTTATGAGCTGTTAAATTTGAATTTTTAAATGCAGATTCCGTTTGTTCCAATTCACTATACGGAACTTCGTTTGTTACTGTTGTTGCTGCAGACGTTGACGCGGAATCCGAAGTATCTGCTGATGCAGAAACTTCTTCTAAACTTGATGCAGGCGCATAATCTAATAATGTATCGACAAATGATTGAATATCATCTGTACCTATTTCATCTTTATCACCATCTAAGCTTGCTAAAAGTTCAAGTTCTGTTGAAGATACCTCGCCTGAATCACTATATTCGGCTAAAGCATCATATATAACTCCTAACTGGTCTTCTGTAAAAGTTAAATTATCACCTTCAACAAACAAGTTATTAATAAAATCTTCTCTACTTATTGTGTCATATTCTTGCGTCTTGTCAGAATCTTTAAATAAAGACATATCACTTGTTACTTTGCTGCCTGAATATTGCAGATTAGATATATTCAGTCCTGAAAGAAGTTCCTTAATTTTACTTACATCAAAGCCACTCATACTTTACTCCTTTAAATTCACTTAATTTATATATCGGACAGCAGAGTTTAAACTTTAGTTATTTATAATTTTCCATTAACAAAATGTAACAAAAAATCCAAAAAAAGTGAATTTATATTTATATATATTAAGCAATAAATTTATTTGCTGCTTGGGTAATTCATATTTGAATTTTCAAGAATATATCTTAAACAAGTCCAACCATGACCTGATGTATAACAGTCATTATCGTCCTCATTAGGAACAAGACCGCGTGCTTTTACTTTTGTATCAAAAGTGTCTATCCCAAGTTTATTTGGTTTTTTATCGTTGCCGTTTATATCAAACCATATTTCGGCACATATATTTACCGAATTACTTCCAGACTTATTTTTACAGCCATTTCCGTTAGTTCTAAACCAAATTAAACTGCCGTCGGCCAGTATCATTCTATAAAAACTTGTACTGCTTGCATATTTACCTATACTTGATGGAGTTGTGCCATTTAATGCAGTATATTCAATTTCTTTTTCCATACAGCTGTTAGGGACATCTGTTTTGCAATCAACCATTACATTTAAATACGGCTTAATGTAATTTGCAAATTTTATCGCACTGGCAGAATCGAAACTTCCGGATTCCGATTCTAAATCCCAGGCAGAAACAGAGCCGTTTTTTACTATTGCAAGGTTTATGGCATTTGACATTGTGGAATAAAATTTTTTTACTTTCGATACGGTTGCTTGTTCTACATAATTACTTATAATTGTTGGCACAGTGATAGCTGCAATTATACCAATAATTACCAGAGTGATTAAAGTTTCAGCCAGAGTAAAGGCTTTTAATTTAATATTACGTTTAAAGAGATTTGTCATTTTTGTTACCATTTGTATTACCATTTTACAAGCTATTCAATATTTTATATCACCATTATGTATTATTTATCACCAAATGTCAATATATTCTATATTTATATAGTTATATCTTGTTAAAAATTAAAATAATATAACAATGTTGGTGATTTTATGGCTACAAAAAAAGAATTATTAGGAATGAGAATAAAAGAGTTTCGAGAAAAGCGCAAACTCACACAAGATAAACTCGCCGAAATTGTCGGGATAGACCCTAAACATCTGAGCAGAATTGAAAACGGCAGAAATTACCCTTCCTTTGAAACACTGGAAAAAATTCTAAACAGTTTGGATATTTCCTACGGGGATATTTTTAATTATACGCATTTCGCCGATAAACAGCAATTAATTACCTTGATTAACAAAAAACTCCCTTTTTTAAGCGATGATAAATTAATATTTATATTCAAAATGATAAATGAAATATAATTATACCACTGATAACGGGTTCTTTTGTATATATTTAACAGCACTGCATGCTGCAATTGCGCCGTCTGCTGCCGCTGTGATAACCTGTCTTAAAGGAGTATTCCGGATATCTCCTGCCGCATATACCCCTTCCTGTGAAGTTTGCATATTTATATCAGTTTCTATAAAACCATCTGATGTTTGCTTAATCTGCCCGTTAAAACAGTTAGTATTCGGAGAAAATCCGATATAGGGGAAAACTCCGTCTACATCTAATTCTGTAATTTCTTTTGTATTTATATTGTTAATTACTAATTTTTCAACAGTGTTTGAACCTCTTATTTCAATAGGAACAGAACTTAAAATAAATTCAATTTTACTGTTATTCAATGCGCGTTCCTGTACAATTTTATCAGCCCTTAATTCATCACGTCTATGTACAATAAAAACTTTTTTTGCGAATTTTGTTAAATAAACAGCTTCTTCCAGTGCAGAATTTCCGCCTCCTATAACGGCAACTGTTTTATCCTTATAAAATGCCCCGTCACAGATTGCGCAATAACTTACCCCTCTGCCTTTAAATTCAGCTTCGCCCGGGATTCCCAGCTTTTTAGCCTGTGCGCCTGACGAAATAATAACACTTTTTGCTTTAAAAATAATATCTTGAGTTTCTATTATTTTGGGATTTTTTGTTAAATCAATATTTTGTATCTCAACCATAGGAAATTTTTGAACACCGAAGTTATCGGCATGTTCTTCAAATTTTTCCATTAATTCAAATCCTTTGATTGTTGAAAACCCCGGATAATTTTCTATTTCAAGATAATTAGAAGGCTGACCTCCAAACATATTTATATCAAGCAATGCAGTTTTAAGGTTTCCTCTTGAAGCATAAATTGCCGCAGAAAATCCCGCCGGTCCGGCGCCTAAAATAACTGTATCAAATAATAATTCTTCTTTATTTTCCATGTTCCCTCACTCTTTGGTTCTATATTCCAAATATACCCGATAAGCCTATTCCTGACATTCTTGTGCCTTTTACCTGATATTCGACGTAATCTTCTTTTATAAGTTTCCCGTCTTTATATGTTTTTATACTTATTTTATCAACTCCTGTAAAATTGTCACCTTGTAAAGTTAAAATTGGAGTTTCTACAGATTCTTCATCAGGGAAAAGACTCTTTTTTTCAAATTTAATTGTTTTTCCATTGACATCATTTACCGTAATATCTGCACGTGCACCGGAAAGAGGATTCTTTAATGATATTAAGTCACCGGTTCTTGTTAAAGTCCATATATCAACACTTTTACTTCCGAAAAATTCTTTATTTGTTGTTTTTGTGCATACTGAAACTACTTTCCAACTTCCGAATAATTCTGACGGAACCCTATCGGTCATAGCGATATTTCCTTCTATGACCTGCGAAAAACAAGGATATTGTAAAATAAAAATACACACTGCAATAAGTAAACTGTAAAAAATCTTTTTCATATTATTTATTTAATAATATTTTTTTAATTATCAAATCAGACATATAAAATAATTAGTTATACAATATTATATTGAGTACTATTTTAATTTGTCCGAGAAAAATTCGCGATAAGCGGATTTGCGGACGGACGTCAGTCCGGTAAGCGAACAGAAAAGCCGGCAGGAGCAAAGCCCCGAAGGCTTTACTCTGTGAGCGAAAAGCAAATCCAAGAGAGCGGATTTTTTGTAGGCTGACCGAATGAAATGAGGAAACGCCGAAGTAGCAACAGCCCGACCGAATATAAGAAATCGATAGATTTCTGTAATTAGGTTGCTTGGGTTGTACCGGCAAAAATTCAAGAAGCGGATTTTCCGTAGAGTGAGGACAAAGTCCGAAACTCGAATAAATGAGGGCAATGTGAGTGACTGCGACAGCAAAACGAACAAGTTGCCCGAAATGGAGGAAAATTCAAGAAGCGGATTTTCCGTAGAGTGAGGACAAAGTCCGAAACTGTTCGGAATTTTGTTCCCCGTCATCGAAAATGCACTCGACACCAGATTAAGCAAATAAAAAAATTTAGCCAAAAATTTTTTCAAGATTTTTAAAATACAAATCTCAAAGAAAGGAGAATGTATGTTTAAGAATCTTGAAGAAAAAACTCTGGCAAGATTAGCTGAAAATTTTGTAAAAAGCAGAAAAAAGAAAGGTTATACTCAAGAAAAAATGGCGGAACTTCTCGGATATAGCAGAGAATATATTGCAAAAGTTGAAACCTGTAATAGAAATGTTTCCATAAATTTATTAATTAGAACAGTAAACGCTTTAAATATTAATATTACAGAAATTTGGAATATTGATTAATATCTAAACCATGCTTTTATTGCAGGTCAATGTTTGACCTGCAATTTATGCTGCGATGGATAGCATGAAATTTTTATCAACCTAACTATGATTTTTGCTAATTTCTTGCTTGCTTCAAAGAAATCTGTCTTACTAGAGTAATCAAGATAGAATTTCTTTAAATAATAATGTTTTTTAAGAAATAATTTTTATAAGCTCCGGGTCAAGTATTGATACATATTGCCCGCTTGCTGCACTTGATGTACCGGTACCTACTATTCTCTGATAGCCCATTGACTTTTAATGCTGTTAAGTTCTGAATTATAATCATTAACGATATTCGAAGAAGATATTTCATTTATTCCTTCAATTGATGTACTGATTAATGGCTTATTGGAATTAGTTTCGGTTAATTGAGTAGATTGTGATTCAGTTGATAAATTAATAGATGGACTAGAATCATTCTGTATCTGTAAAGTAATAGTATGTCCATCTATATCTACAACTTCAAATTGTATTGTGTTTCCGTTTTCATCAACTGTTGAATTAAATACACTTGATAAATCAGTGTTTCCTTCTGTAATTCCTGTATTGTCTGTATAATCTCCATTATTTGAGATACTGCCATTTGTTTTAATATAGCTATTTTTTTAATTCATTTCTTCAGACATTTTGAACACTTACTTCCCTGTTTATTTCCACTAACTTTTATATCGGCAATTTTTTTCCCACCTTTTTTTAGGATTTGCGAAATTTTTGTTACAAAAAATTACACTCGCAATTCAGCCAAGCTTGCAGCTAAAATATGTTGGGGTTTCAAGAAACCCCAACTTACTACTACTCAAACAACGATGGCAATTGCAAGTTTTTTTATAATTTGGACTATTTTATTATATTTGAATACGGAAAAGTGTGAAGAAAGCCCGTGGCAATCGCTTACTATATTTTGTCAGGTTTTTGCCGCGCTATCGCTCGCAAAGACGAGGTCAGCCCGCACGATGTGCCTCACTCTACACAAAATCAAAGAAATTCATCGAAAAATGCGCTCGACACCGGATTATGTGTGTATGGGTACTATATTATACTATTCGACTTCTTTTTCTTTTTCTTTTATTTTTGAATTAATAGTTTTTAAATACAACTCGTCAAACAGCGTTAATAATAAAGCAGCAATTGCCGGAGAAATAATAACTCCCCATACTCCGAGGAACTGTGCCGCAATTAAAAACGCAAAGATTATAATTATCGGATGTAAATCTAAAAACTTTCCAAAAACAAGCGGTCTGATAAAATTATTAGATATCCACTGTGCAGCAAGATATACTATTGCTGTTAATATTACTATTATAATTCCTTGCGGAGATGCACATAAAATTCCGAGAATAAAAGCAATTACAGGACCAACTATCGGAACAATATCAAGTATTCCAGCTATTAAACCAAGCAGCATTGCATATTTTACATGTAAAATCATTAGACCAAGTGCTGTAATTATAGCGACTGTTGTCATTGAAAGAACCTGAGCAATCACATAGCCGCCCACTTTTTTTTCTATTGCCTCATAGACCTCTTTTGCTCTGCTCTTTAGTTTTGGCGGAAACATTATTAATACAGCATCTCTTATTAAATGTTTTTCGTATACCATATAGAAAACTATAATTCCCATTGTAACTAATACGGTTAATGCTTCCATTATTGCCTTTGTAATATTTATGGATTTATCTACTAATCCG
Organism: Candidatus Gastranaerophilales bacterium; assembly: GCA_021201175.1. Taxonomy (GTDB): domain Bacteria; phylum Cyanobacteriota; class Vampirovibrionia; order Gastranaerophilales; family Gastranaerophilaceae; genus Avigastranaerophilus. The sequence continues at coordinate 6,713 of JAJQFK010000160.1, forward strand.
CTTGCAACCTGTGATGATGTTGATGTTAAAGAGTCCAAATTAATATATTCAATTAATGTTTTATCTAGTATTGTTTTGTTATTAACAAAATCAATTAAACTTCTCACCATATCAGGAATACTTGTTACAAGCTGTTGAATTTCTCTGATGGATATAGTAACTATCGGAATAAAAAATAAAATTACAATTAATATTGCCGCAATTATAACAATTGAAGCGGCAAGAGCTCTTGATATATGTTTAAACTTTGATGTAATCCAATCAACTGCCGGAGTTAATGAGCATGCCAGAACAAATGAAGCAAAAGCTAATAATGCAGTATCTTTTATTTGCGCGATGAACCAGATTAAAAAAACGATTAGCATTACAAAAAGTATGTTTTTTAAATTTTCATTTTTATTCCAAAACATAACAGTTCTCCTTTTTCACCGCGAATTATAACATGATTTAACCAAAAAGGAACAATAACTGCAATACTCTTTGTTAAATGTTAAAGTAGTATAATTACTATAATTTTGTAAAATAATCTTTATCAACAGCGGCATAATATGCACACGTATATCCGTTGTTCGAGGAGTTTGTTGATTTTGAACAATAATCTTCTCTGTAATTTGAAAAGTATGTATTATTAGCTCCCATAGGCAAAACATCTCCGTCGGTTGTTATTTGGAACATAAATAAATCATATCCCATTTTACCGGGCTTTTTTGTATATCCGTTTACATCAACAGTTACCAGATAATTTCCAATTTTATCCTGTGCCTGACTGCCTTGTTCTATAAGAAACAGCGTTCCGTCAGCGGATATAAATCCTCCGTCATCAAAATAGCTTCTTGAAAGTGTTCCGTTTGTAAAAGACTTATAATAGCTAAATGAACTATCGTCATCTAACAAAATACATCCCTGATTATAGTTTATGTGTCCGCAATCTTGGATTACATTATACTGCGAAGCCAGTTTCTCCATAAAAGTAGATTTATAATTATCTGGCGTAAAATCCAGCCCATCATTCATTTTTAGCATTATAATTGCCTGTTTTAGTGCTGAATACTGTTTTTTAAACCCTGCCTCAAGTTCTTTTTTCTGTGTTGTTTGGATTAATGAGGAAATAGTTATTGCTGATATTACACCAATTATTACAACAGCAATTAATAGTTCAGATAATGTAAATGCTTTTTTATTCACTTTTCTCATGTTTAAAATTATTACCAATAATTATGACAAGTCATAATTATAGTACCACATGTAATATTT
>JAJQFK010000143.1 GCA_021201175.1 Candidatus Gastranaerophilales bacterium
GCTCACAAGCTTCACCTTTGGTTCAGCTGTTCGTTTTGTAAAAAATTTCGCTTGTATACATAGTCGCGAAATTTTCTCGGACATCTTTTGTAAAATAAGCTTCATTTTATGTTGACATGATAATTTATTAGAATCATAATATTGGAAATCGGAGTAAAAAGATGAGTTACTATTCAATTACAAAATTTATATACTAAAAAAGAAAAACAATTTGTTTTTCTTTTTTTTTATAAAATCGGAAGGAACTATGATTAAAATACAAGATAAAAAAATATACAAAGGTAAAATTATTGTAAATCAACAGGTATGCCCATCTTCTTATTATATGGAAATTGACTGTAATCATATTATTACCGCAAAGGCGGGGCAGTTTGTTTCCGTATATTGCGAAGGACTTACATTAAGACGTCCGTTTAGCATTTTTTCAAATAATGATGGTAAAGTCGGTATTTTATATAAATTAAGAGGAAAAGGAACGCAATATTTAAAATCATTAAAAACCGGAAGCGAAATAGACATAACCGGTGCATTCGGCAACGGATTTGATATAAAAAATAAAAAATCCTTGTTAATAGGTGCCGGTATTGGTATTGCTCCTGTACATTTTTTAAAAACAAAGCTGGATAGTTTGGGAATTGAAAATATTCTTGCGGCAGGTTTTATAAATAAAGAAGAAGTGCCTGCAAATGTTTTTCCTGATAAATTGTATACAGATGACGGTTCTATGGGGCAAAAGGGAAGCGTATTAAACTATACGGAGGATTTAATAGAATATTATAAACCTCAAATTATATATGCTTGCGGTCCTTTAGTTGTACTAAAAGGAATCTCGGAAATATGCAAACAATATGAAACGGAATTACAGGTATCAATGGAAAAAGTAATGGCATGTTCAATAGGAGTATGCAGAGGCTGCATAATAAAACTTAATAATAAAGGGGTTCTTGAGAATGCGGCAGTCTGTAAAGACGGACCTGTATTTGACGGAAGCAGGGTAGTATGGCAGTAGCAAAATTAAATGTAAATTTAAACGGTTATATATTAAAAAATCCTATTTTAACGGCATCGGGTACATACGGGTATAATGATGAATATGAATGTTTTACAGATGTTTCAAATCTTGGCGCAATTGTAACAAAAGCAATTACTCTTAACCCGCGGGAAGGAAATAACCATATCCGTTTATGCGAAACAAAATCCGGAATAATTAATTCAATAGGTCTGGAAAATGTAGGGATAGAACGATTTATAAAAGAGAAACTTCCCGTATTAAAACAAAAAAATATAGATTTTATAGTAAATATAGCAGGTTCAACACAGGCAGAATACATAGAACTCGCAAAAATATGCGCTCAAAGCAATATCAGGGCAATAGAATTAAATGTATCCTGTCCGAATGTAAAATCGGGCTGTCTGGAATTTGGAGTAGATGAGGATTCTTTATATTCTTTAGTAACCGGTGTAAGAAAAGAATATGACGGATTTTTAATCGTAAAATTAACCCCGAATGTAACATCAATAGAAAAACTTGCTCTCGCGGCAGAAAAATCGGGAGCAGATGCAATAAGCGCAATAAATACTATCAAAGGCGCCGCAATACAACTTAATCTTATAAACGGGAAATTTAAAAAGACAATTGTGCAAGGCGGATATTCCGGCATTGGAATAAAACCGGCGGCAATAAGTGCAGTATTGCGGATTGTGAATACAGTAAAAATACCTGTAATCGGAATAGGCGGAATTGAAACTCTGCAAGATGTTCTGGAGTTTTTTGCGGCAGGCGCTCAAGCCGTACAAATAGGTACAGCTAATTTTACTCATCCTGAAACCGCAGGAAAAATTATCGGGGAACTTGAAATGTATATAAAACAAAATAATTTTAAAGATTTAGACGAGTTAAAAGAAGAATTGAGGAAATAATGACAAATGAAGTATTAAATTTACTGGAACAAGCACAAGGAGTACTCCACGGACATTTCTGCCTGACTTCAGGGCTCCACTCAAATATATATTTTCAGTGTGCTAAATTATATCAGTATCCCGATATAACTGAAAAACTTGGTAAAAAGCTTGCAGAACAATTACAAGATATTGAATTTGATACTATAATAGCACCGGCAATAGGGGCTGTTATAATAGGATATGAAACAGCAAAACAGGCAAAAAAACGCAATCTTTTTGTTGAAAGAAAAGACGGAGTAATGCAGTTAAGAAGGGGATACACGTTAAAAAAAGGGGAAAGGGTTGTTATTATTGAAGATGTTATAACAACAGCAAGAACAATAAAAGAAACAATTGAAGCAATAAAGGAATATGAGCCTGAAATTGCGGCTGTCGGCTGTATAGTTGACAGAACAAAAGGGCTAACAAACTACAATATTAAATCTTTACTGCAAATAGAGCCGGTTGTATATTCTCCGGATGACTGCCCGTTATGTAAAGAGGGAATCCCGCTTGTAAAACCCGGAAGCCGTGAAGATAAGGTTAAAGTATAATGAAACATTTGATTGACATTGAAAGTATTTCACAATCGGACATTCTTGATATTATTGAAAGTGCAAGACAGTATAAAAACGGTCAGAATATACCGAATTTACAACATAGAACAGCCGCATTAATGTTTTATGAAAATTCGACAAGAACAAAATGCAGTTTTGAAATAGCGGGAAAAAAACTCGGAATGAATGTTATAAATTTTGATACCGCACATTCTTCACTTTCAAAGGGGGAAAGTTTAAAAGATACTGTTGAGAATTTATATGCGCTTGGAGTCGATATAATAATTATAAGACATTCACTTTCAGGAATAATATATAATATTTTAAATCAAATAAAGTGTCCGATACAATTTGTAAACGCCGGCGACGGAACCCGTTCACATCCCACACAGGCATTATTGGATTTTTTTACCATAACGGAAAAAATTAAAACGGCGGAAGGCAAAAAAATAACAATTGTAGGAGATATAACTCATAGCAGAGTAGCAAAATCAAATATAAAGCTATTATCCAAATTCGGAGCCGATATACATGTATGTGCCCCGTCATATATGAATTTTAAAAATCCGGATATATATAATATCACTTATCATCAAGACTTAAAATCAGCAATAAAGGATGCAGATGTTGTAATGGCATTAAGAATCCAAAATGAAAGACACGAAAAAGAAGGATATCCGGATTCAGCGGAATATAAAAGACTCTATGGTATAAATTCAGAGCTATTTAGTAAATATGCAGCTAAAAATGCAATATTAATGCACCCCGGTCCGGTAAACACAGATATAGAACTGACAGCAGAACTATTGGAAAGCAAGGCGGGCGAAACAATTCTTGAACAAGCACATAACGGTGTTTTTGTAAGAATGGCGATATTAAATAACCTTATAAATCAAAAGGGAGAGGGATAAATGCTTCTTAAAAATGCAAAAATAGTTAATCCTTCAAATAATTATGAAGATTATGCGGATATAAGAATTAAAAATAACAATATTTCCGAAATATCAAAAAATATGAATCCGGAAAATAATGAAAAAGTAATGGATTTAACCGGAAAAATCATAATCCCGGGGTTGATTGATATGCACTGCCATCTTCGCGAACCCGGATTTTGTGCAAAAGAAACTATTAAAACGGGAATAGAATCAGCAATAAACGGAGGATATACAGCAATATGCCCTATGGCGAATACGAATCCTGTTGTTGATAATAAAGAAACCTTAAAATATATTATTGACAGAGCACATGAAGTATCTGAATCAGGGTTTTATCCTATATGCGCGGTAACAAAGGGGTTGAATCAGGAAAAAATTACAAATATTTCCGAATTAATTGACAACGGCGCAATTGCTTTTTCAAATGACGGAAAACCTATTGAGAATATGTACCTTTTAAGAGAAGCATTAAAATATGTTAATTCCCAAAATAAAATAATAATATCACATTCGGAAGATTCCTCATTATCTGAAGGGGGAGTAATAAATGAGGGTAAAATTTCAGAAGTATCAGGCTTAAAAGGTATACCGTCCATTGCAGAATCTATGGCAATAGCAAGGGAATTGGAAGTTGTAAGAAGTATATCCGGCGCCCGATATCATTTCGCGCACGTATCAACAAAACGTTCAATAGAACTGATAAGACAAGCAAAGAAAGACGGTTTGAATATAACGGCAGAAACAGCCCCTCATTATTTTAGTCTTACACAGGAAGATATTAAGGAATTTGATTCAAAATACAAGGTTAATCCGCCTTTGAGAACAAAAGAAGATTTAAACGCGGTCGTACAAGGATTAAAAGACGGAACAATAGATGTAATAGCAACTGACCATGCTCCTCATACATTAAACGAGAAACTTCTTCCCATTCAAAATGCCCCGATGGGGATGGTTGGATTTGAAACAGCGCTGGGAGTGACATTAACATTTTTGGTTCATACAAAGAAATTATCTCTTATTGAGGCGGTAAGGAAATTAACATACAATCCCTCAAAAATTCTGAATTTGGAAAATCAGGGAGATATTAAAACCGGAGGTGAAGCAAATCTCGCAATAATTGATTTAGACGAAGAATGGACGGTAAATGCTGCAAATTTCAAGTCTAAATGTAAATTATCGCCGTTTGAAGGATTCAAATTAAAAGGTAAAGTAAAATACACAATAATAAAAGGAAAAGTATACAATGCATATTAGACCTGAAATAAAAGAAAAAATAGTACTTGCGCTCGATGTGGATACTGTAGAAGAAGCAAAGTCTTTGATTACTGAATTAAAAGACTATGTAGGAGTATTTAAAGTCGGATTACAATTATATACCGGAAATGGATATGAAATATTTAACTTTATGAAAGAGCAGAATATAAAGTTCTTTTTTGATGTAAAACTGCATGATATACCGAATACAGTGGCAAAGGCGGCAGAAAATATAGTAAGAAACGGAGCATCATTCTTTAATCTCCATACAACCGGAGGAGAAGAAATGATGAAAACGGCACAGGAGGCAGCACGAAAAACCGCCGCAGAAACCGGAAAAGAGAATCCTGTAATTTTAGGTGTTACAGTACTTACAAGTATAAGTGAAGAATGTCTGCAAAATGAGTTAAAAATCCCGTATAAACCAAAAGAATATGCGCTAAACCTTGCTTTATCCGCCAAAAAAAGCGGATTAGACGGAGTTGTTGCAAGTGTTTGGGAAGCAAAAAAAATTAAACAGGTCTGCGGGAAGGATTTTAAAGTTTTATGCCCCGGAATCCGTCCGGCATGGTCAAATAAAAATGACCAAAAACGCTTGGCAACACCGGAAGCTGCTATTAAAGAGGGGGCAGATTATCTTGTAATAGGCAGAGCCGTTACTGCCGCTCCGGATAAAATTAAAGCTATATGTATGATTTATGATGAAATTGAAAATGCGCTTTTAACTCAAAATAAGTCATTTGCAGACTCTAAGGCTAAGTTAATTCTTGAAAACGGAATGATATTTGAAGGAGAATCAATAGGCGCAGAAGGAACCTCTTATGGCGAAATCGTTTTTAATACATCAATGTCCGGTTATCAGGAAATTCTTACAGACCCTTCTTATGCCGGACAGACTATAGTGATGACTTATCCTGAAATCGGTAATTACGGCATAAATAAAGATGATAATGAAAGCGGAAGAATTTATGCAAAAGGGTTTGTTGTTAAAAATTTGTGTGAACATGAATCCCATTATAAAAGCAGTATTTCAACAGGTGAGTTTCTTAAACAAAACAACATTATAGGAATAAAAGGAATCGATACACGATATCTTACGCAAATAATAAGAAAACACGGGGCAATGAACTGTGCAATCACAACGGAAGATATAACACCCGAATTAAAACAAAATATTAAAGATTACAGAATAAGCAAAGATGTAACGCTGGATATAACGACTTATAAGGTAGAAAAATATGCAGGAAGCGGAATAAAGCTTGCAATTATTGATATGGGAATAAAAAAGAGCATTTTGGATAATTTTAAATCGCTAAATTGTGCAATAACACTCTTTCCCGCAGATACAAAAGCAATTGATATATTAAAAGGGAATTATGATGCACTTCTTATATCAAACGGACCGGGAAATCCGGAGGATGCCGGTCAAGCAATTCAAACAGTAAAGGATTTAACCGGAAAAATTAAATTATTCGGAATTTGTTTGGGGCACCAAATAATATCATTGGCGCTGGGCGCAAAAACATATAAACTAAAATACGGTCACAGAGGAGGTAATCACCCCGTAATGAACGTACAAACCGGAGAAATTTTCGTTACTTCCCAAAATCACAGTTACGCTGTTGACTCTGAAACAATTCCGGATATCTTGAAAGTTTCATATATAAATCTAAATGATAATACAATAGAAGGAATTGTATGTGATAAATATGACATCAAAACAGTACAATTCCATCCGGAGTTAACAGCCGGGCCTTATGATTCCAATAAAATATTAACACAATGGGTCAGTGAAACAGAACATAAAACAAAATTACTGAATGTATAGAAGGAAAACAAATATGCCGATAAATAAAGATATAAAAAAGGTGCTCGTAATAGGCTCAGGTCCTATAGTAATAGGTCAGGCAGCAGAATTTGATTATGCAGGCGTTCAGGCATGCAGAGCATTAAAGGAAGAAAATATAGAAGTAATTCTTGTAAATTCAAATCCAGCAACAATAATGACCGATGAAAATATTGCAGATAAAGTTTACATAGAACCTTTAACAATTGATGCACTGGCATATATTATAGAAAAAGAGCGTCCTAACGGGTTAATAGCAACATTGGGCGGACAAACGGGACTGAATTTGGCAGTAAGTTTGAATGAAGCGGGTATTCTGGATAAATATAATGTCGAACTTCTCGGAACAAAAATAGAATCCATAAAAAAAGCCGAGGACAGAGAAATGTTCAAAAATTTAATGCTCGAAATAAATGAACCGATTCCGCAAAGCGATATTGTATCGAGTTATGAAGATGCAAAGAAATTTGCACAAAAAATAGGGTTTCCAATAATAGTCCGTCCTGCATATACTCTTGGAGGAACCGGCGGCGGTATTGCGAATAATTACACAGAGTATGAAGAAATTGTATATACCGGTATTTCTTTAAGTCCTATATCTCAAGTATTAGTAGAAAAAAGTATTGCCGGTTATAAAGAAATAGAATACGAGGTAATACGGGATTCAAATGATACATGTATTGCAATTTGTAACATGGAAAACATAGACCCTATAGGTATTCATACGGGTGACAGTTTTGTGGTCGCGCCGACTCAAACGCTCACAAATAAAGAAAATCAAATGCTAAGAAGTGCGGCTATAAAAATAATTAAATCATTAAAAATAGAAGGCGGCTGTAATGTCCAATTTGCATTGGATACGGTAAGCAATCAGTACTACGTTATAGAAGTAAATCCCCGTGTAAGCCGTTCATCTGCACTGGCTTCAAAAGCAACCGGATACCCTATTGCCAAAATAACAACCAAAATAGCAATAGGTTATAATCTGCATGAGATTCCAAACTCTATAACACAAAAAACTGCGGCAGCTTTTGAACCTGTATTAGATTATGTCGTAACAAAGATTCCGAAATGGCCGTTTGATAAATTTAAACACGGCGATAGAATTCTGGGTACAAAAATGAAAGCAACCGGCGAGGTAATGGCAATCGGAAGAACATTTGAAAGTTCTTTTAAAAAGGCAGTTGCTTCAATAGAATCAAAGTATACAGGCATATTAAGAGGACTTCATACTGAATGCAGCGAAGAAGAACTAAAAGCTCTTTTACATGTTCAGGACGACAGAAGAATATTTAGGGTCGCAGAAGCTATAAACAGAGGAATAAGTATAGATGAAATTAATAAAATTACAAAAATCGATAAATGGTTTATTTATAAAATAAAATCACTTGTAGATTTTGAAAATAAACTTAAATTTGAACATCTGACACC
>JAJQFK010000276.1:0-3768 GCA_021201175.1 Candidatus Gastranaerophilales bacterium
ACATGCTTGCAATACAAGCTTATGATGAAGTAAAAGCAAGGCAGGAAGAAAAAAAGAACAGATTGAAACGTTATCAAATGAGCGTAAGCAAATTTTAGATAAAATGGACGGATATGAGCAAATAAAAAAAGATTGCGAGCCGATTTATCGGTGTGGCAATCTCTGCCATATCTACTTATTCTTTTTACGGGTTGTTTAATATTGATTCGTGCAATAAATTGCGCGCTACAGTTCTAAATCAGTTGATTAAATATTTTCAAATACAAGGTATTATAGACAGGAAATACAGTTTTTAAGTTAAGCGAATAAATGATAAAAAATTTATCATAGGGACTAATCCCCTTTATTTTTTATCACTTTAATTTTTGATGAAGGTAAGTAATTTTCAGAAGTTACAACTTTTTTGCCGCTTTCAAGTTCTAATTGTTTTCTGGCATCGCCGGCAATTTTACCACCTTTTTGCGCTGCTGTTTTGTTTTCATTAAAACCTTGAGCATCTGTATTTATAGCTATTTCTTTTGTGGAAGCTTCACCAAGCATTGTAAAAATTAATTCCAAATCGGTCATATGGTCACGAAGATTTTCTCTATCAAGACCTTTTAAATCTTTGTATTCAGATGGTGTTAGCCCAAAAGTTGCTTTGGATATTTCTGCTGGTAAAATGCTATATTCTTTGCCTTCTTTAATTCTGCGACTTTTCCATTCATCAGTCAATTCTTCACGAATTGCGATTCCACGAATTCGTTTTTCTATCCATTCATCAGAATATCCTTTTGCTTTATATAAAGCCCTCATCCTTTGTTGAGCAAGTTCCGGATTTTCAATTTCTTGAACCCGCTCATAACCAACTTTTGCCAACCATTTTTTAAACGGTTCAGCTTTTTTACTGGGGATTGATTGGATTATACGAAAGAGTCCTTCAACATTGGCACAATTAATCTTTTGTGGACCACCGGCAGTATCTACTTTAAGGGGGGGGGTGACAATTTGTCCCCACCCTTGAGATAATTCTTTATCTCTTTTTCGGATTTTTTTAATATAGTCTTTTGGATTCACAGAATCAGTTAGAGCAAACACGACATCTTCAACCGAAAAATACCATTCATTATTATGTAATGTCCTTCTAATATCTTTACCTTGAAACACAATTAACTCATTCATACAAACCGCCTTAATCCCTTTGTTTTCTGTATATATTATACTATAAACAAAGAAAATATTTTATTTGCAATACACTTAGACACAATAAAAGAAAACATTAGTTTTATTGAGTTTTTAATTCAGATTTGAGGATTGAAATTTCTTTGCGCTCAAGCCAGTCGCTCTCTCGGCTTCCGACTTGTGTTCGCTTTGGCTTTCGCTACCGGACTTCGTCCTCACTCTACGGAAAATCCGCTTCTTGGATTTGCTCCATTTCAAACAACAGCGTCATTGCGAGCGTCAGCGCGGCAATCTCTGCCATATCTAGGACTGGATTGCTTCGTCGTTACACTCCTCGCAAAGACGGTTGAGCCTCAACTCTACGGAAAATCCGCTTCTTGGATTTTTCAAATTTTGTTTTGTAAAGAAATAAAAATATGTTATTATAGTTTTGTAAATCTTTATTACAAATGCGCAAATTTTAAAATTTATGGATTTATAATAGTCGAAATCAGGATTATTTAATGCAAAAAAATAAGAAACCAACAAATTTATATAAAGAAAAAGAAAATCTCTCTCCTCAAAATATAATAACTACCAATCCGATAGACAAGAGCAACAATCTGGTAGCCAAGATAAATATATTGGGCAGCGGGATTAATTCCGGCAAAATTCCTCACGGTATTATAAATCACCATAATGAAAAATCGCTCGGGGTAATAGATTATGCTGCATTTATAAAACAAATAAGCGAAATCATCAAAAATCACAGAGATATTAAAGATTCGTTAAATTTCTTTCATAGCATATTTATAAATAAGTTTAGCTGTGTCTGTACAGGACTTGGTATAATAAATGAAGAATCCGGCGTAATAAATATAAAAATTTTAGATAAGATATCAAACGTATATTCCTTTAAAGTTTTTATGAGTGATAAAAATAATGAAATTATTAAAGCTATTGAAAATTGCGAGTGTTCGGTATTGAACGGTTCTGATTTTTTAAAATTGCCTTCTATAACAAATGCCCCGACAGCGGTAATCCCTGTGCAAATACAGGGTAAAAATATATGTGTAGCAATCGTAAGCGATTATAATTTACAAAATTATCTTAATTTATACCAGTTTGCGGCTGCTAATTTAGGGCTGCTAATACAAAATTCAATATTGAATGAACAGGCGGCACAAAGTTCATATACTGATAACCTAACCAATCTTTATACCCATAGAAGATTTCATGAACTTCTAACTCAAGAACTTGTATATGCCCAGACAAGTAAAACAAAAGTTTCTGTCTTAATATTTGATATTAATGATATGGGGCAAATTAACAGAGATTACGGACACTCAAAGGGTGATGAAGTAATAAAAGTTGTTGCAAACAAAATAAACGAAAATATTAAAAAACAGGATATTGCAGCGAGATACGGCGGTGATAAAATAGCTGTAATATTGAGAAATATGAGTTCAGAAGAAGCTAAATATATGGCTGAATATTTAACCTATTCATTGTCTTGCTGTCTTGTTGATGATATTGGACCGGTGAATAAGGTGTCTGTTGGTATTGCAACATATCCTGACGACTCAAAAGATAAAGAAAAATTATTAATACTTGCAGAACAGGCAGTCCTTGTTTCAAAAACGAAAGGTTATGCAAACGGAAGGTCTACAATTGTAACAACTCAAGATTACGATTTCTGGGATGATGCGGCATTAAATTCTTTTGCAACCGTAATGGCAAAAAGACATTCCCAATTGGGTATCAATTTTGAAGAAGCACTGGTAGAACAATTCCAAAATGAAAATATTCTTTCACAAAATCACTTAATAGAAGTGGTTACATCTCTTGCAAGCGCAATAGATGCAAAAGATGAATATACAAAAGACCATTCTTCCTCTGTTTCAAGGTACTCGGTAGCATTGGCAAGAGCAATAAATCTGCCTGAAAAAGAAGTAGAACGCATAAAACTTGGTGCCCTTCTGCATGATGTCGGGAAAATCGGTATACCGGAAGATGTTTTAACAAAACCGGATAAATTAACTGATGACGAGTTCAAAATTATACAACAGCATCCTTCTATAGGTGTTGAAAAAATTCTTGAACCTAATCCGTTGTTACATGATTTAATTCCAATTGTTAAGTATCACCACGAAAAATGGAACGGAAAGGGTTATCCTTGCGGATTAAAAGAGGAGGAAATTCCGTTAGCTGCAAGAATCGTTGCTATCGCTGATACGTATCACGCACTGATAAGCGACAGACCATACAGAAAAGGACTTAGTGTAGAAACGGCATGTTCAATTCTTGAAGAAGGTGCCGGTATACAGTGGGATAAAGAACTTGTAAGACAATTTATAGCTATAGCCCCTTCTCTTGCTACTAAGATTTAAGTTACAAAAAATTTATTATATCTTTTGGGGATTCGGCAAAATATTTTCCTCCGTTTTCTTCTAAAAACAGTTTTGTTTTATACCCCCATAATACACTAACACATTGTATGCCTGCATTATTTGCCGTTTGTATATCAACTTCCGAATCTCCTATATAAAGACATCTTGATTTTTCTGATTCTAATTCTCTTATTACCCTTATTACTCCTATGGGATTAGGTTTTTTCTCAACTCCGTT
>JAJQFK010000276.1:3778-7827 GCA_021201175.1 Candidatus Gastranaerophilales bacterium
ATTTATTAACCCTTTAAAATAATAATTACATAGATATTTAACGGCGCCGTCATATTTATTTGACACTACAGCTGTTTTTATACCTTCTTGTTTTAATGTTTCTAATAATGGAATAATTCCTTCATAAGGCTTTGTCTTTTCAAACATGTGAGCAGAATAATATTCTTTAAAAGTGTGTATAATTTTTTCGAGTTCGTTTTCGGAAACTTTATACGGAAGGCATTTTTCTATGGCTTTTTGTACTCCGTTACCGACAAAACTCTGTACTTCCGTTATAGTTCGAGGAGAATATCCAAAAGTTTTAAGCGCAAAGTTAAAACCGTTGGTTAAATCTTCAAGGGTATTTAAAAGAGTTCCGTCTAAATCAAAAATTATAGTATTTTTTTTGCGCATTTTAATATAGCTCCGATTCTCTAAAAATTTCAAATAAATCCTTCATTTCTTTATAGTAGCCGGATTTTAAAAGTTTTATAAATTGTTTTGAAGTGACAGGCGCAATTGTTTCAATCGTTTGAGGTGTAAAAAAATAACCTTGAACAAATCTTGCAAAAAGCTCGGTCGGTTTTTGGTAATACTTATTCAAACTGTTTATTCTTCTTGCAAGTTTGGACTGCTTTCTTTTCATTGAGCGAAGCTTAATATATGTTTTAAAAGCTTTTGGCATATCCGGAAAATCATTATCCAGATTTTTTACCGTTAACAGTCTTTGTTTTTTAAATAAAAAACCCTGAACTAACTTTACAGCATCATAATTTACAAGATATTTTGCGTCAGATTTTTTTATATATTTTTCAAATTCAATAAATTTTTTCGACCGCAAAAAAGCAGGGTACTCTTTCTTTATAGAACTTTGCATACTTTTTATTGTTTTTGATACATTTGCTTTTGCTTCGTTTAAAATTTGCAATTTTGAGTTTTTATCAATCAAGTTAGTTACATTTATAAGTTCTGATTTAATTTCTGCAATATTTTCAGTATTAAATAAAGTTTCAATAGAGCCGCCGTTTTTAGTGAAATCCTTGTCTATTTTATAGTGAATGTGGTGTGCGAATTCATGCACCATAACTTCTATGGCTTTATCTTCCTTTAATGATTTTGCTATATCAATTCTGTTTTTCTGATATAACCCCTGATTCCCGCGCGCTTTTGTATTAGTTTTTATTTCAATATTTAAAGACCTGAAAAAATCTGTCAGGTTCTTTATTGTTAATGGTTTTGTACGATTGTAAACCATTTTCATTGTATATTCAGGTTCTTTTTTATTTGGTCCGAAAATCTTAAATCTCCTTTTTTGTAATTATATCAAAATTATTTACATTATTTAAGCAAATTTTATATTTAGGGTTTTTAAAGAAATAGAAAGGATAAAAAATGGATATCTTCCCTGTTTCATTTGGCAAACATATACCTGCCGCAGCCTGTAATATAATAGATAAATCAACAAATTCCTCTATCCCTGTTACTATTTATGAACTTGACTGTGACAGAGAAAAAGATATTGAAGATGTCAAAAATGCAAAAGGTATGTGGATATACAAAAATGACATTGTGTATAATATGCAAAAGAAACTAAACTTTCAGAAATTTTTTTCTTCTTTGAATACCCATAAATTTTATGTAATGGAAAACAGTAAAGACGAAATAATAGGTATGTGTCAGATTCAAGATTTAGAATCAAGAATCAAAATTGATTATTTGGAGAGTATCGGCAGTTCATTGTCAAAGCCGGAATATAAATATGTAGGTCAATCACTGCTGGCTTTAGTCGGGATGAATTCGCTTAAAAAAGGTTCAAATAAAATTATTATCCCGATTCCTGTTGAAAATGCCAAAAAATTTTATACAAAAAAATGCGGATTTAAACAAAAATCTGATAATACATTACAAATGAAAAAACAACAAATTAAACAATTTGTGACAAAAATAAAACACAAAACAGAATTAAAAGATATATCTTAAGTTTATACACAATTATGAAAATTCCTAAATTTACTACTGATAAATTATATAAAAACCAAACAAGGACGGCTTCAGAAACGGTTAACAAATGCCGAACCGAGAAAAACGTCACACCGGAATCTGTTTATAATTATGATATGGCTCAAGCTATAAAAGCGGCAGCATTAACAAAAAATTCGTACGACAGCAATAAATATAAATTCCAAATATGCGGGAATGAGAGTCTTTTAACTCCGATAACAAAATTAAAGAACAATCAGTGTAATACTTCAGATTATAATAAAATAAGCGATTCTCAAAAAGACTTAATTAAAGATATATATAAATATATAAATCCCGGAGTTTTTCAATTCGCTGATTTAAACGAGAAAACTACACGTGAAGAAATTCTTCAAGAACTCGATAAGGCAAAGATAAGATTTGTTTTGAGTAATATAATCCCCGTAAGATATGCCGATAATCCACAAAAAAGAGATGTTAGTGATTATTATGACATAATAAAATCGAAAACAAATGAAGGTCTAAATATTGAAAAAATACTGCTGCTTATTGAAGCAGGAAAACTATCTGCCGGAATATTACAAAGCTATGATAAAAGAACTCAATTATCAGATGCTGCTTGCAGTGATTTGAATAAAATATTAAATTCGTATATTTATAAAACTGATATACAAAAAGAATTTATTCCCGAATTTGAAAATGAAAAACAAGCACGGGAAAAACTAACAACGGGGGATGTTTGTTCAATACAAGGGCGGAAATATATTAGTATAAAACTTCAAAATAACAAAATTAAGGATTTGTTTATAACACCAAAAACATATTTGGAACTTTTTCCACCTTTTGAGCGCTATAATAATTCTCAAGGTGCGATAGAAGATTGTTTTCTTGTTGCAACTGCAAACAGTATTTACCAAAATAATGCGTCAAGACATACCATATTGACCATGTTTAAAGAAAATGATGACGGTACTGTTGATGTTGCAGTTCCGGGGTATAAAAATGAGAATGGAAATATAATATTAAAAAATCCTAAGGGTTTTGAATTAAAGGATGTATCAAACAAAATTTATAATATTTTGGCAAGTAACAGCGCATTAGCATTCGCATGTGAAGGAATGCGTGCAATTGAAGCATTATATGCCGCTAAAAATAAGAATGATGTAAATAATGAAATTAATAAAAGGGTTCTATATTATAATAATAGGCTGCAAGAAATGGGAGATAATTCAGAAATTGAAAAAGATAATTTTTTGTATACAAAAAGTGAATTAGAATTATTTCTTGACTTCGCAAAAAAATACTTTAATTCGGGAAAATCAGAGCAAGAAAATGAATTAATTGTAATGCAAATAAGAAATCCTAATTGTACGTTCTATATGGATGATAATGTAGATTACGATAATGACGGCTATAGCAGCGAAGAGAAAGAATATCTAAAGTTGTTAACACAAAGATATAAAGAATATTTACATAAAGAAGGGCTGCAGTATACGAGATTTGACGCAATACTTCCGTTTAATATATATAAACATGAAGCGCATGGAGGATTTAAAATCAAAAATAGAGATTTAACCTATCTTGTTGGAGGAAATTCCGGCAATGCATTTAATTTTTTCAATTTAAAACGACCGGTTTTTGAAAAAAACGTAACCAATTTAAATGACTTATTAGATTTACCGAATCTTACGGATAGATATATAATAACTTGTGCTTCAAGCGACAGTATGCCAAATTTAAACGGAGTATTAAAATCACATACTTACATTGTAAAAACAGAAGAAAATGGTAAAAACAGAAAATTTTTTCTTGTAAATCCCCATCAAACAGGTTTTAAATTACCGGTTTTAAAAGAACAACTATTGTATTATTTTGATAATTTTTATATAACCCAGCCGGAAATTGAATAAAATTATATTGCGCCTGATGGGAGTTGAACCCACATCTAAAGACTTCGGAGATCTTTGCTCTATCCTGTTAAGCTACAGACGCGTATATTAAATTTAATCCGGTACCTTTAACATTTTTTCTTTTTTTTGGGGGGGGGGGGGGGGGGGGGGGGGGGGGGGGGGGGGGGGGGGGGGGGGGGG
>JAJQFK010000047.1 GCA_021201175.1 Candidatus Gastranaerophilales bacterium
TCATAGCAGTGAGGATAAAAAGCCGGGATGGTGGGATGCTTTAATCGGTTCGGGAAAAGCTTTTGATACAGACAAATTTTTTGTTATATGTACTAATATTCTTGGAGGGTGCAGCGGAACAACCGGACCTTCGAGTATAAATCCTGAAACGGGGAAACCTTATGGTATTGATTTTCCGGTTTTTACAATTGAGGATACTGTTAAAATCCAAAAAAAACTGTTGGATTATTTAGGAGTAAATTCGGTATATTGCACTGCCGGCGGTTCAATGGGCGGAATGCAGGCTATGCAATTTGTTATTTCTTATCCTGAATATGTAAAATCATGCATTTTAATTGCAACAACCTCAAGACTATCTCCGCAGGCAATTGCATTTAATGCAGTCGGCAGAAACTCTATTATTTCCGACCCCGCCTGGAACCATGGAAATTATTATGAATGCGGTAAAAAACCGGATAGAGGTCTTTCAAATGCCAGAATGATAGGGCATATTACGTATCTTTGTGAAGAAGCAATGTATAATAAATTCGGGCGAAAACTTCAAAACAAAAATCATTATGATTTCAATTTTGATATAGATTTTCAAGTTGAAAGCTATTTGCAGCATCAGGGGCAAATTTTTGTAGATAGATTTGACGCAAACAGTTACTTATATATTACAAAAGCAGTAGATTATTTTGACCCCGCAGAAAAATACGGCTCTCTTTCAAATGCTTTTAAAGATACAATTGCTAAATTTTTAATAATATCTTTCGATTCTGATTGGCTGTTCCCTTCGTATCAATCAAAAGAAATAGTTAAAACACTTATGAATCTTGATAAAGATGTATCATATTGCGAAATAAAATCACCTTGCGGGCATGACGCATTTCTGTTGGAATATGAAGTACAATCAAAAATTATAAAGAGTTTCTTAACTACCCATATACAAGGAGATTTAAATGAATAATCACTATTTTTCTTCAAAAGGACTTCATTTAAATTATTCACTGATATCAGACATGATAAAAGAAAATTCCAGAATCCTTGATTTGGGCTGCGGGAACGGATATCTTTTAAAACTTTTAAAAGACTCTAAAAATATAAAAGGCAGCGGAATAGAAATTTCACAGGAAAAAGTTATTGAATGCCTCGAAAAAGGATTATCAGTTATTCAAGGTGATATAGATGAGGGATTAAAACAGTTCTCCGACAAGTCTTATGACTATGTAATTTTAAATCAAACACTTCAATCAACATATAATCCGGATTTTGTACTTGAAGAAATGCTTAGAGTCGGGAAAAAATGTATTTTAAGTTTTCCTAATTTTGCATACTGGCGGGTCAGATTTAATTTCTTTTTTACCGGAAATATGCCAAAATCAAGAGTATTGCCCTTTGAATGGTATAATACACCCAATATTCATTTATTAACTATTAAAGATTTTTTTGAATTTTCTAAAAAACATAATATTAAAATACTTGAAGGTGTGTACACAACAAAAGCACACATTAAAAAAGGGATTCAATACAGTAAGTTTTCTAACTTTTTTGCCGAAGAAGCAATATTTGTTATTACAAAAGATTAGTTTAATCTGGTATCGCCCGCATTTTTTCGATGACAGCTTTGGATTTTCCTCCATTTCGTGCAGCAGCGTCAATTGCGAGTCCACCTGTGGTGGGCGCGGCAATCTCTGCCATCTTTAGGACTGCTTCGCGAATTTTTTCGGACAAATATTTTTTATGTTATATTATAATCATATTAAAGGAGAAAATTATGTTTCAGGTAATTACAGAAAAAGATTATTCAGAATTTTCAAGAAAACAAATAGGCGAATATTCAAATTTTGATAGAGCCCTTGAAGCTGCACAAAAAGCAATAGCCGGAAAAGAAGGGTTAAGATATATCATTGAAAAAACAGACGGACATGTCGACAGCTACGGCAACCAAATTGTAACAGTAGTTGCTGAAAGTGAATAGTATTACTGTGGGCTAAACTCCGGATACAAAAATTCAGGCTGTACTAAAGTATGTAAGTCCTTATTTACGTGCAGTTCCGATAATTCCCTTTAAAAGGCTATTTGCTGTTGTTGTACTGGTGTCATCAGGTTGAAATGGACCATATACTTTTGCACTTGTATCAGAAGATTCAGAACCAGTTGCAGTTCCGATAACCTTATTTAAAAGAGTTTCTCCTGTTGTTGTACTAGTGTCAGTAGATTTGGCTTGAGAGTTGTCACTATATGCAGTTCCGATAACCTTGTTTAAAAGAGTTTCTCCTGTTGTTGTGTTGGTGTCATTGGACTTGGCTTGTTCTTGTGTATTAGCTTTTATGATATTTGCAATATCTTCATTACTGTTATATTCATATTCTTTCGCACCATTTCCGCTGCCGTCATTATATATAATATTATATTGACCGGTTGCATTAGTCTTTTCAAATCTTATATATTCTCCGGATTCATTTTTATATAATCCATCATAGCCATCTACAGGGTTAAATCCGCTTTCGCCCAGATAATCGCTTATAGAAGTATCATATACTGTTGTTGAACCGGCACTATATTTAACACCCCCAATTTCTTTATCTACATTTGTTACTTGGGTTGTTAAAACATCTTTTATGCTATCAATATTTTCATAATCAAATACTTGTTGTCCGTCTTCGCTGCCATCCTTGTTATATATTATCGATACTTCACCATCAACTTTACTTTTTTCAAATCTCATATATTCACCGGTTGATTCATTTTTATATAATCCTTCATAACCGTCTACTGTTTCAAATCCGCTTCCTTCTAAGTAATCGCTTATAGAAGTATCATATACTGTTGTTGAACCGGCACTATATTTAACACCTCCAATTTCTTTATCTACATTTGTTACTTGTGTAGTGTTAGATAAATTATACTTTTCAAGGTATGAATCTAAGTCACCGGAATCGGATGTAGTATCCACTATACCAGCCCACTCACCATTTTTGTGCATTTGTATTCTCCTGCCGTCATCTGAAACGTTATAGGTTGTTGAATCAATATTATGGTTTGATACAGATATAGTTTTTGTTGCATCATTATTACCGTCATTATCAGCATCAAAATACTTGATAAGATCTGAATCATCACCGCCGTTAACTATTTTAGAAGATTTAATGTTTATCTCCCCTTCTTGTTCTTGGGTTAGATTAGTACTTGTTATATTAATGCTATCTTCACTAAATTCAAATTGTTCCATATATTCAACTTGTTCCTCGCCCTCATCCCCTAAGGTATAACTAAGACTGTAATTACCGTCATCATCAGATTCAAATCTTATATTGCCGTCGCGAAGATTATCTACATCTATATTACATAATTCTGACATCAAGTTTTCAATATCATAAAGAGAATATTCACTATCATCAAAAAAATGAATAGCTTCCTCTTGAGCAGAACCATCATAATCTTGATTATTATTAACAATTTGCATCAGATTTTGATATTCGCCATATTGTTTTATCATATCTTGTGTTTTTGAAACGTCCATAAATATTCTCCTTTTATGTATGTGTAATAAATTTTATATCGGCATTTACCCCCCCCCCTTAAGGATTTTCGGAACTTTTGTTACAAAAATTTACATTTCTCAAATTTATGTCAATTTTACTTCTTTACAGGTTTTACATATGCATACAGTAAGAAATAAAGGAGTTTGAATATGACAGGTGTGTCTTTTGGTAGTAATTACAGATTATATTTAAAAGGAAATGAAGATTTTTCTAATGAGAATAATTTAAAAACACAGGTTTTTAATAACAAAACTTCTCCTGATTATGTTGAAA
Source organism: Candidatus Gastranaerophilales bacterium (assembly GCA_021201175.1). Lineage (GTDB taxonomy): Bacteria > Cyanobacteriota > Vampirovibrionia > Gastranaerophilales > Gastranaerophilaceae > Avigastranaerophilus. The sequence goes on from JAJQFK010000047.1 coordinate 3,801, forward strand.
AGTTAAATAAACATAATTCTCCCGGATATTCCATTGCATATTATTCAATTCCGAATCAAGATGATAATCTTTTAGAAACATATTGTGCTAACAGGGGTATAGAATTTAAAAAAACAAAAGATAACTACTGTTCTGATAAAGAAATACTTACGGCGAGAGTAAAACCTTCACAAAATCAAGGGAAATATATATTTACAACAATTAATGCGGAAAAATTAAACGAGCTTTTAGCTGAAACTCTTGATGAAGATAGCAGTGGTAACGCAAAAGATATTTTAGAAAATTCCGATAAATATAAAACTAATTCATTTTTAGGGAATTCTTATATGATACCGGCGCCTGTAATAATATTAAAAGCCGAAGATGATAGTATAAAAGGTGCCAGTTTCGCTGAAAATCCCGAAACTTATTTTTCATTAAAAGAACAAGGAATACAAGATATTCCGGTATTAATTGATGATGATACACAAGAGATTTGTGAAAAATATGGATTATTATGCGAATAAACAGTTAATATAGTCCGAAAAAAGTCCGATATTAAATTTTTTCGGACTATATTTCAACTAAATATTTAAAGCGTTTTCTATCTCATCAAATCTTAGTTTTAAGTCTTTAATAAGTGAATATGTAACTGAAGCAATATTTGCGACATCGGCATTTTCAACTTCAATATCATCATTTAGTCCGCAGCAAAGAAAGTTCATAAGACTTTCAATTAAAGAAATATCTGTACCTACAGAGTGCATTTTTTCTTCGACTAATTCGCTGATTTCATTTTTATTTCTCATATTTTCTCCTTTTTTTAAAATTAATTTATGAAATAATCCTAACATATTTTCCTATTTTAATCAAGACTTTTATTTAATCAAAAAAAATTTTTAAATGTTATAATAGAACAAAAATGTTCGGGCGGCGCCTTAAAAATGCGGGCGATACCGGATTATGAGATATTTGAAAGAGGTTAATATGATTAAAGTAGGAGTTGTTGGTGCTCTTGGTAAAATGGGCAAAGAAGTTATAAAAACAATTTTAAATGAACAAGATACCCAGCTTGTTGCGGCTATTGATATACATTGTGAAGGTGAAGATATATCAGAAATCATTAGCGGCAAGAAATGCGGAGTTTTAATTGATGTTGATATAGAAAATTCAATAATTTCCAAAAAACCTGACGTAATTATAGATTTTACACAGCCGGACGGAATATTTAATCATGTTTGTACATATATAAAACATAATATAAAATCTGTTATAGGAACTACAGGTCTTACAGAAGAACAAATAGTTCAATTACGTGAAATGTCAAATAAAAATAATACAGCATGCCTGATTGCACCGAATTTCTCAACAGGGGCTGTGTTAATGATGATGTTTGCGAAACAAGCAGCAAAATATTTTAATAACGCAGAAATAATAGAACTTCATCATAATCAAAAAAAAGATGCCCCGTCCGGTACTGCTATAAAAACCGCAAAATTAATGGCAGAAGTTAACCCTGATTTAACATGCGGTAATTGCAGAGAAACAGAATTATTACAAGGTGCCCGAGGAGCTAAATCCGATTCAAATATCCATATTCACTCAGTTAGAATGCCCGGATATATTGCTTCTCAAGAGGTTTTATTCGGCGCTCCCGGTCAAATATTTAAAATTAAGCACGATACTATGGATCGTTCATGCTATATGGCAGGTGTTATGCTCGCAGTTCGGCATGTATATAATAATTCGGAATTCATTTACGGATTAGATAATATTATGTAGTTTCTGATTAAGTATAAGGAGTAAATTATGAAGGTTTTATTAATTAATGGTTCACCAAACGAAAAAGGTTGTACATATACAGCGCTTAATGAAATAGCAGTAACTTTAAACAGTGAAGGTATTGAAACAGAAATTTATTATATCGGTAAAGAACCTATTGCGCCTTGCAGGGCATGCAGAGCCTGTGCAAAGGTTGGACATTGCATAATTAATGATAAAGTAAATGAATTTTTGGAAATTGCAAGGAATTTTGACGGTTATATAATAGGTTCTCCGGTTCATTATGCCGCTGCAAGCGGAGTTATTATTCCGTTTTTAGATAGAGCCTTCTATTCTGATTCTGCATCGGGTCGCAATTCCTTTGCGCATAAACCGGGAGCGGCAGTAGTTTCTGCAAGACGTGCGGGAACAACAGCAACAATAGACCAATTAAATAAATATTTCCAAATCTTACAAATGCCGATAATTTCGGGGAGATACTGGAACATGGTTCATGGTTCCAATCCGGAAGAAGTTAAGCAAGATTTAGAAGGAATGCAAAATATGAGATTCTTAGCGAGAAATTTTGCATACCATTTAAAATGTAAAGAAGCAGGTTCTAAAGCAGGAATTAATCCTCCTATACAAGAACAAACAATTCACACAAATTTTATACGTTAATATATTCTAACTACGAATTAAACACCTTAAAGAATTCTTTTAGAAATTCGTAACCTCTTAAATAAGTTTTATAATCAATCTGCTCATTTGCCGAATGCATATTATAAATATCTGCAATTCCCAAAAGGGCAGGTTTTAATTGGATACCATACTTATTTTTATTATTTGCATAAATATGAGTTTCTGCACCGGCATGGAAGGAAGAAATATCTATATCGAGTTTTATATTTTCACTTGCTTTCTTTGCAGTATTAATAATAGTTTCATCATCGCTTTTTTCAAAAGGCGGGAGATGCTCGGCGGTTTCTACGGCAGCCTTTGCAAGCCCCTCATATTTTTTATTAAAGTTTTCTGCAATTTGTCTTATTTCGTCTATAAGATTTTTTTCAAATTGCCTGTTAGAACTTCTTATAGAATATGCAGCACCCGCTTTAATATTTATTACGTTCGTAATTGCTTTATCTAAAATATAATCAATATATTCACTGCTTTTAATATCCGTAGTTTTTATATTGTCTATTGCCGTTTGGATTCCGCCGCCTATAATTACCCCGAGATTTATAGATGTAACTGTTCCAAATTCGTCTTTTTTATAAACACCTTGAGGAATTTCATTAACAAGTTCAGCAATTAAAGTACCTGCATTAAGTCTGGTTTTATCTCCTATATCAATGCCGGAGTGACCGCCTTTTAGTGCGTCGACTTTGACAACCAATTTTGTATAGCTTGCACCTGCAATTTGAACCTGTCCCAACTTATCTGCATCAAGAACAAGAATATATTCTGATTCAATATTTTCTGTTTTAATATTATGAATACCGGTCATATTCTGTTCTTCATCTCTTGTAAAAATTATTTCAAGCCCGCCATGTTTGAGGGTTTTATCATTATTCGTTTCAATAGCAAGCAATATAGCGGCAGCAACACCTGATTTATCATCTGCGCCGAGTGTTCTTGATTTATCTGTTTCTATTATATTCCCGTTAAGATTTATATTTACGGGAGAATCATCACCAACGACATCCATGTGAGAACTTAATAGTAAGGATTTTTTAGATGAATCCGTTGCTTCGATTTTTGCTTTTATATTTCCATATTCATCTTTTTTTGCATTTATATTATTTTCTTTAAATATTTCCAAAATTTTATCAGCGACCTTATCTTCTTTTAAAGAAGGAGAAGGTATTGAAACAAGTTCACAAAATATATCAATTAATTTATTTTCTGCTCTTAAATTTTTCATAATATGCCCCCTTATCATAATTATAGACTATATTCCCAAAATAGTATATAATATATTTGTAGGTAAGATAAAAGGAAATGTTATGGCAAAGGTGTTATTATCAATCCCTGACAAGTTTTTAAATCAAATAGATGAAATTGCAAATAATGAACAAAGGACAAGAAGTGAGTTAATAAGAGAAGCACTAAGAACTTATATGAAAAGAAATGTTGTTTTTGATGTAAAGAAAACATCTTCTGACGCTGAACTCCTTGAAAATCTTTTGGATTAAATCTCAAAACTGCAT